>NZ_KV788789.1:9967-11722 GCF_001807385.1 Brachybacterium sp. HMSC06H03
CCCGCCCCTCGGTCCGGACGCCGCTCGAGGCCAGACGCCGCGCCCGCAGCAGGTCACGCACGGCTGAGATCACGATCCACAGCCCCGCCAGGACCAGCAGCAGTGCGACCAATGCGAACATCGCGCCGAATGTGCCGAAGCCCATGCGCACCCCGTCCATGGTTCCCCCTTGCTCTCACCCGTCGGCCCCCGCCGACGTGTCACTCCGACCGAGCGTACCGGGTACGGCGCGGCGCGGGACGGCGAGGGCTAGAGTCGGGATCGAGCATCCGCCCGCGGGAAGGACCCTCATGCGACGCAGCATCGTCAACGACCCCGACCAGCTCGTGCCCGAGGCGCTGGAGGGCTTCGTCCTCAGCCATCCGGGCCGTCTCGCCCTCGACGCCGAGCACCGCTTCGTCCGACGCGCCGAGCCCGCGAGGGGCAAGGTCGGCCTCGTCTCCGGCGGCGGCTCAGGCCACGAACCGCTGCACGCCGGCTTCGTCGGGAAGGGCATGCTCGACGTCGCGGTCGCCGGCGCCGTCTTCGCGAGCCCCACCGCGTTGCAGGTCCTCGAGGCGACCAAGGCCGCGGACTCCGGCCGCGGCGTCGTCCAGATCGTCAAGAACTACACCGGCGACGTGCTGAACTTCCGCATCGCCGGGGAGATCAGCGGCGACGACCAGGTCGAGACCGAGATCGTGCTGGTGGACGACGACCTCGCCACCGACACGGCCGACGGGGGAGGCCCGGGTCGCCGCGGCACCGCCGCCACCGTGATCGTCGAGAAGGTGTGCGGCGCCGCCGCCGAGGAGGGCCAGGACCTCGCCGCGGTCGCCGAGGTGGGCCGACGCGTCGCCGTCTCCGCCCGCACCATGAGCCTCGCGCTGACCGCCGGCACCCACCCCGGCGACGAGGAGCCGCAGTTCACGCTCGGTGACGACGAGGTCGAGCTCGGCGTCGGCATCCACGGTGAGCGCGCCGCCCAGCGCGTCCCCTTCACCACGGCCGACGGCCTCACCGACCTGCTGCTCGACCCGCTGCTCGAGGAGCTCTCGCTCGAGCGTGGCACCGAGGTGCTCGCGATCGTCAATGGCCTTGGGGGCACCTACCCGCTCGAGCTGAACCTCGTCGCCCGCCGCCTCCACCACCGTCTCGATGACGCCGGTCTCGCCGTCGGCCGCAGCCTCGTCGGCTCCTACGTGACCAGCCTCGACATGCACGGCGTCTCGCTGACGCTGATGCCGCTGGACGAGGAGCTGCGCCGTCTCTGGGACGCGCCCGTCCAGACCCCTGCCCTGACCTGGTGAGGAGCACCGCGATGACCGACCACGCCCTGCCCGACGACTTCGGCCGCCTCGTCGTCACGACCCTTCGCGAGACCCTCGAGGGTGCCGCGCCCGCGCTCGGCGATCTCGACCGCCGCGCCGGCGACGGCGACTTCGGCGACAACGTCCGCACCGCCATGAAGAACCTCGGCCGCGAGCTCGAGGGCGGCGAGCCCGCCGACTACCGCGGCTGGGTCACCGCCATGTCCCGCGCCTGGCTCGGCGTGGGCGGCACCTCCGGCCCCCTGTTCGGCATGTTCTACCGCGACCTCGCCAAGGCCGCCGGCGACGGCGAGGTCCCGGACCTCGCCGCGCTCGCCGAGGCGCTCGAGGCCGGGCAGGCCGTGATCCAGAAGTACGGCGAGGCCGAGGTGGGCGACCGCACCATGGTCGACGCCCTCGCCCCCGCCGTCGCCGCGCTGCGCGAGGCCGCCGGCTCCGGGGCCGA
>NZ_KV788790.1:0-727 GCF_001807385.1 Brachybacterium sp. HMSC06H03
GTTCACAAGCACCAGGAGGACGGGGAAAAACGATCCCGGTCCCACACCACCAAGGAGCGCACCATGACCCGCGAGTTCACCGTCACCCGCCGCACCTACACCGGCTCCATCGACTTCCTGCGCGGGGCGGTGGTGACCATGGCCGAGCCCGGGGGAGAGCGCTACGCGCGCGTGACCGTGCGCAGCGGAGGGGAGACGTACTACCTCGAGAACGTCGGTCATGACTCCATCGCCACCCAGACCCTGCACCGCACCGTGCGCTGGACCTCCGACTACGCGCACCGCGCAAGGGACGCCGCGCAGCAGATCGACGGAGCAGACCCGTACCGAGCCACCCGCCTCGCTCGCTACGCCTCCCTCTGCGCCCGGGCCGCACGTACCGTCAGCGACAACTGGCCCAACACCGGTATGGCCCTCGACGCCGACGAGGCCGCCGCCTGGGCAGCCGACGCCGAAGCGGCAGCCGGAACCCCCTGTGGTAGCTGACCACCGCACGGGCCGCCCCACCACCCTGTGCGGGCGGCCCGTGCCGCCCAATCGGAACTCGCTGCGCTCGTGCCGTGTCCACACCGCACTCCGTGCCACGCATGCACTCCGTGCAGTTCGGGGCACTGCCCAGCGGGCAGCACCCTGACGGCCGCCGGCTCCGCCGGCCCTCACCGACCCGGGGCCCGCCCCGGATCGGCCCTTCATGTTCCCCGTCCTCCTGGGCTTTCCACTATGACCC
>NZ_KV788791.1:0-23219 GCF_001807385.1 Brachybacterium sp. HMSC06H03
AGACCAGGCCGCTGCGGAGCCGGTCCCGCAGCGCCTGCGGCGCCAGGTCGATCACCTCGATCTGATCGGCCCGGCGCAGGAACCCGTCGGGGACGGTCTCGCGCTGCGGCACCCCGGTGATCTGCTCGACCACGTCGTGGAGGGACTCGATGTGCTGGATGTTCACCGTGGAGATCACGTCGATCCCGGCGGCGAGCAGATCCTCCACGTCCTGCCAGCGCTTGGCGTGGGCGGCGCCGGGGGCATTGGTGTGGGCGAGCTCGTCGACGAGCGCGACGTCGGGTGCGCGCTCGAGCACGGCCTCGAGATCCATCTCCTCGAGAGTCACCCCGCGGTGCTCGTGCCGGCGCAGCGGCAGCCTGGCCAGTCCCTCGACGCGCCGCGCCGTGTCCGCGCGACGGTGGGCCTCCACGACGGCAATCACCACGTCCCGGCCCTCGGCGGCGAGGCGGTGGCCCTCCTCGAGCATGGTGCAGGTCTTGCCGACGCCGGGAGCGGCCCCCAGCAGCACCCGGAGCCGCCCCCGTGCCGTCATCCTCAGTCCTCCAGTTCGTCCAGCGCCAGGTTGAGCGAGGCGACGTTCACCGTCGGCTCGCCGAGGTAGCCCAGATCGCGGCCCTGGGAGTATTCAGCCACGAGGTCCTCCACCCGGTCCAGCGGCAGATCGCGAGCCTCGGCGACCCGCGCCGTCTGGAGCGCGGCGTACTCGGGGCTGATGTGGGGGTCCAGTCCCGAGGCCGAGGCAGTCAGGGCGTCGGCCGGGACGTCCTCCTCGGGCACGCCGTTGAAGGCGGCGATCTCGGTGCGGCGCTCGCTGATCGCGGCGATCAGCTCGGGGTTCTCCGGCCCGTGGTTCGTGCCGGAGGAGGAGCGGCCGTCGTAGCCGTCGCCGGCCGCGGAGGGACGGGACTGGAAGTACTCGGCCAGCGGTTCGCCGTCCTTGTCCAGGAAGGACTGGCCGATCAGGGTCGAGCCCACGATCTGCCCGTCGCCGTCGCGCAGAGGTGAGCCGTCGGCACGGGCGGGCATCAGCAGCTGCCCGATTCCGGTGACGAGCAGGGTGTACCCCAGACCCAGCACGAGCGTGCACAGGAGCAGGGTCCGCACGGAGACGGAGAGGGTGCGCAGACTGCTGCGGAGGGTGGTGTTCACAGGTGTTCCTCTCAGGGGTCAGAAGCCGGGGATGAGCCGGATCAGCAGGTCGATGAGCCAGATGCCAACGAAGGGCGTCACAATCCCGCCGATCCCGTAGACCGCGAGGTTGCGTCCGAGGATCTTCGAGGCGATCATCGGTCGGTACGCGACGCCCCGCAGGGCCAGCGGCACCAGGGCGATGATCACGATCGCGTTGAAGATCACCGCGGACAGCACGGCCGAGGCGGGCGAGCTAAGCCCCATGACGTTCAGCGCGGAGAGCCCGGGGAAGACGCCCATGAAGATCGCGGGAATGATCGCGAAGTACTTCGCGATGTCGTTCGCGATCGAGAACGTGGTCAGCGCACCGCGCGTGATGAGCAGCTGCTTCCCGATCGCGACGATGTCGATGAGCTTGGTCGGGTCGGAGTCGAGGTCGACCATGTTGCCGGCCTCCTTCGCGGCGGAGGTGCCGGTGTTCATCGCGACGCCGACGTCGGCCTGGGCGAGGGCCGGTGCATCGTTCGTGCCGTCTCCGGTCATCGCGACGAGTCGCCCGCCCTCCTGCTCCGCACGGATGTACTCGAGCTTCTGCTCGGGCGTGGCCTCGGCGAGGAAGTCATCGACCCCCGCCTCCTTCGCGATCGCCGCGGCGGTCAGCGGGTTGTCGCCGGTGACCATCACGGTCCGGATGCCCATGGCGCGCAGCTCGGCGAAGCGGGCGGAAAGTCCTTCCTTGACGACGTCCTTGAGGTGGATGACGCCGAGCACGGCCCCGTCCCCGGTCCCGGCAACGCGGGCCACGACCAGCGGAGTGCCGCCCGAGGACGACATGCGCTCGACGTGCTCCTCGAGCGTCGCCCGGTCGGTCGCCGAGGGCAGGGCCCCCTCGGACTCGAGCCAGGCGAGGATCGCGGAGCCCGCTCCCTTGCGGAGACGGACGCCGCCCGGCAGGTCCAGGCCCGACATGCGGGACTGAGCGGTGAAGGGCACGACCTCGCCCCGCGGCGCGGTGCCGACGTCGACGCCCCGTTCCCGAGCGAGCTCGAGAACGGAGCTGCCCTCGGGCGTGGGGTCGGCGAGGGAGGACAGCGCAGCCGCCTCCACGAGCTCCTGCATCCCCGCGTCACCGACGCGGACGAAGTCCGTCGCCCGTCGGTTGCCGTAGGTGATGGTGCCGGTCTTGTCCAGCAGCAGGGTGGTCACGTCGCCCGCCGCCTCCACCGCGCGCCCGGACATGGCCAGGACGTTCCGCTGGACGAGCCGGTCCATCCCCGCGATGCCGATCGCGGAGAGCAGGGCGCCGATGGTGGTGGGGATCAGACAGACCAGCAGCGCCACGAGCACCGTGATCGAGGCGGGGCTCGCCGGGTAGGAGGCGATGGGATTGAGCGTGAGGGCGACCGTGACGAACACGATCGACAGGGACGCAAGCAGGATGTTCAGCGCGATCTCGTTGGGGGTGCGCTGCCGGGCGGCCCCCTCAACCAGAGCGATCATCCGATCCACGAAGGTCTGGCCCGGCGTCGAGGTGATGCGTACGACGATCCGGTCGGACAGCACCCGCGTGCCGCCGGTGACGGCGGACCGGTCCCCTCCGGACTCGCGGATCACCGGCGCGGACTCGCCGGTGATCGCGGACTCGTCGATGCTCGCGATGCCCCAGACGATGTCGCCGTCACCGGGCACGAGATCACCCGCCGTCACCACGACGACATCTCCCTTCTTGAGATCCGCGGAGGAGACTTCCTCGAGGTCCGCGGTCTCCGCCGAAGCGTCAGCGGTGGCGTCGTACTCGGCCACCACGTGCGCGGGAGTATCGGTGCGCGTGCGGCGCAGGGTTGCGGCCTGGGCCTTGCCGCGCCCTTCCGCGACCGACTCGGCCAGGTTCGCGAAGAGCACGGTGAGCCACAGCCAGACGGCGATCACCGCGGAGAAGATCGGCGGCACTGCAGTGCCGCCGGAGGGGGCGGGCCCGTTGCCGAGCAGCTCGACGACGGTCATCACGCTGGTCAGCGCCGCACCGACCCACACGATCAGCATGACGGGGTTGCGCCACTGGGCGCGGGGGCTCATCCGGCGCAGCGCGCCCGGCAGGGCGGCGCGGAGCTGCGCGAGGGCGAGGGTGCGGCGCGGCGCAGGGGGCTGCGCCGGCGACGACGAGGTCGTCGGCCCATTGGACGGGTCGGAGTGTTCGGAGTGGATGGTCTTGTCGATGGTCGACATGGTCACAACAGCCCTTCAGCGAGAGGACCCAGGGTGAGGACGGGGAAGAAGACGAGGGCGGTCACGAGCAGTGCCGTGCCGACTGTGAGGCCCACGAACAGCGGGCGGTGGGTGGGCAGGGTCCCGGAGGTCGCCGGGATCCGGTCCTGCGCGGCGAACGAGCCGGCCAGAGCCAGCACCAGCGCGATCGGGAGGAACCTGCCCAGCAGCATCGCCACGCCGATCGCGATGGTCAGCCACGGCGTGCTGGCGGTGAGCCCCGCGAAGGCGGAGCCGTTGTTGTTCGCCCCCGAGGCGAAGGCGTAGAGCACCTCGGACAGGCCGTGCGAGCCGGTGTTGGTCAGCGAGACGTTCTCGATGCTGGCGCGCAGCGCGGGGATCCCGAAGCTGAGAGCGACCCCGCCGAGCACCAGCAGCGGCATGACCAGGATGTAGAGGCTCGCGAGCTTCATCTCCCGGGGACCGATCTTCTTCCCGAGGTACTCGGGGGTGCGGCCGACGAGAAGGCCCGCCACGAACACGGCGATGATCGCGATGACGAGCATTCCGTACAGCCCGGCTCCCACACCGCCCGGCGCGATCTCGCCCAGGAGCATGTTCACCATCGGCACCATGCCGCCCAGCGCCGTGTACGAGTCGTGCATCGAGTTCACGGAGCCGGTCGAGGTGAGCGTCGTCGTTGCGGCGTACAGCACGGACTGGGGCAGCCCGAACCGGGTCTCCTTGCCCTCCATCGCGGCGCCGGCGAGCTCCGGGGCGGTGCCCTGCCCGGCGAACTCGAAGGCGGTCAGCGCGGTCACCGAGGCGAGGTAGAACACGCCCATCGTCGCGGCGATCGCGTAGCCCTGACGGTGATCGCCGACCATCTTCCCGAAGGTCCTCGGGAGGGAGAAGGGGATCAGCAGGATGAGGAAGACCTGGAGCAGACTGGTCCAGCCGGTCGGGTTCTCGAAGGGGTGGGAGGCGTTGGCGTTATAGAAGCCGCCGCCGTTGGTACCGAGCTCCTTGATCGCCTCCTGAGAAGCGACGGGACCGCCGGGGAGCGTCTGCGTCCCGCCGGCCACGGTGGTTACGTCAACGTAGCCCTGGAAGTTCTGCACCACGCCGCCGACCATCAGGACGGTCGCACTGAGGATCGAGATCGGCAGCAGCACCAGAAAGGTGCCGCGTAGAAGATCGACCCAGAAGTTGCCGAGCGTGCCTGTCCTGCGCCGGGCCAGCCCTCGCACCAGTGCGACCGCGACGGCGATGCCGGTGGCGGCCGAGACGAAGTTCTGAACGGCGAGGCCGGCGAACTGCACCGTGTAGGAGAGGTCCTCGCCGGAGTACGCCTGCCAGTTGGTGTTGGTGACAAAGGAAATCGCGGTGTTAAACGCGACCCCCGGGTTGATCGGCTCATTGCCCAAGGAATAGGGCAGCAGGGACTGGAGGCGCAGGAGACCGAACAGCGCCAGGACGCCCACTAGCGAGAACAGCAGCACGGACCGCAGGTAAGCGGGCCAGGACTGCTCCCGAGAAGCGTCGACGCCGAGGACGGTGAACAGACGCGCCTCCAGCCGTGAGGAGACGGGGGTGGTGAACACCCATGCCATGTAGTCGCCCATGGGGCGGTAGACGACCGCGAGAGCGACGACGAGTGTGAGGACGCTTGCAATGAGATAGAGCCAGTCCATCAGAAACGCTCCGGTGCAAGCAGGGCGATGAACAGGTACACGACTGCGGCGAGACCGAGGAGGAGGGCGAGGATCTCGAGCACGATCACAGCTTCTCCACCCCCCGCGCGATGAGGGCGACGACCGCGAACAGGGCGATCACGCCGGCTACGGAGAGGACGTCGAGCACAGCAGGACTCCGTTCGGAGGAGGGGCGACCGCCGTCCGGCGGTCGCGTGCCGAGGTGCGGCACGGTTCCCGAGCACACACCCTCCGCCGCACCAGGGCGAGTGTCCTCACGGAATCCATACGGACCTTGAGCCGATCCTCATGGATTGCTCACGCCGGCCGTCTACCCTCGGAGGCTCTGGTCACAGCTCTTGCTCAGCATGAGGCACCCCGTGTCCCGTTCCGACTCCCCTTGCTTCGAACCGAATGTGGTCTTTCGGTCTAGATGTTGCGGGTCATGACGACGCTTGGAAGGCAGCGCGCGGTCGCCCAGGTGCTTGAGCGGAATCGTCTGGTCGCGCACGTCGCCGCGGAGTTCCGCATCGCCCGCGCCACGCTCTCGAAGGGTGTCTGGCGCTACCGCGACCTCGGCGGGGTCGGCTTTGAGGACCGCTCCTTCGCCCCCGCGCACCGCCCTGGCCACCTGGAGGGATGGGTGGTGGAGCTGATCGAGCGCTGGCGGCGGACGATGAAGTGGTCTGCTCGTCGGATCACCCGCGAGCTCGCTGACGGCAAAGGGAGCTAATGCTGCGTGCGGACCGTGACCCGCTGGCTGGACCGCCTGGGCCTGAACCGGATCCGCGAAATCATCCCCGACGGGGAGAACCTGTGCCGGTAGGGGCCGATCACCACCCGCTATCCCGGGTGCATGATCCACGTGGACGTGGAGAAAGTCGGGACGGTCCCCGAGGGTGGTGGCCAAAAGGTCCAAGGTCGCGACAGCCACCTCGGGCGAGCGTCGAAGCGGGGGAAGGGCCGGCGGGTCGGCTAAACCTACCTCCATTCGGTGGTTGACGGCTTATCGCGCCGACCCAAAGATTGCGGCTCATCTACTTACAGCTTTACGAGACATGCGACCGAGCCGCGGTGGGCTCGTCTCGAACTGGGCCGATAGCGGCGCAGAGCGTCTCGTGAAGTCGTCGCACCGCGTTTCGTCTCAGATCTTCCGGAGCAGCGAGTTTGTGAGGCATCATGTGGTGATGAGGCTTCTGGGGTACACGCGGGTGTCGACGACGGGGCAGGATCCGGCGCTGCAGCTCGATGCTCTCCTTGCCGCCGGGGTGCAGAAGCGGGATGTGTTCTCGGATGTGACGTCCGGGGCGAAGAGTGCAGCGGAGCGTCCGGGCATGAAGAAGCTCCTGGCCTACGCCGAGCCTGAGGACACAGTGGTGGTCTGGCGGATCGACCGACTGGGGCGGTCGCTGATTGATGTGCTCAACACCGTGAACCTGCTCCGGGACCGCGGGGTAAAGATCCAGTCGGTCTCCGACGGGATCGATCCCGAGACTTCGTCGGGCCGGCTCATGCTCGGGATGCTGGCAACGCTGGCGGAATACGAACGAGAGCTGATCACCGAGCGCGTCAACGCGGGAATCGCCGCGGCCCGCGCGCAGGGCACCAAGTTCGGACGGCCGCCCGTGAATCCCGAGGTCGTGGATCGCAAGCTCGCGATCGCCGCCGAAGAGAGAGCGAAGGGCCGCACTGCCGAGGAGGCGGCGCGCCTGGTGGGGTGGTCACGGGCGACGCTCTACCGCCACCAGCGAAACGCCGCCGCTCGCGAGAGCATCGCGCAGGCGTGACATGGACGGGTCGCAGAAGTGGAAGATCCTGCGGCTCCACGTCGAAGACGGCATCCCCCTGGCGAGCCTTGCACGCGAGACCGGCATAGGAGAGCGAACGCTCTCGCGCTGGCACAGCCGCTACCGAGCCGGTGGCGTCTCGTTTCTCGAACGATCGCAGCGCGCCGACGCCGGAACTCGGCGCACAGCGCCAGAGCTGGTGGCCTTCGTGGAGCACCTGGCCCTGACCAAGCCCCGCCCGAGCATCGCGACATTGCATCGCCTGACCGCAGTCGAGGCCGCACGAAGAGGCGTGAGTATGCCGAGCTACGCGACGGTGCGGTCGATCGTGCAAGCACTAGATCCCGGGATGGTGACGCTCGCGCTCGAGGGGCCAGCGTCTTACCGGGACCGCCACGAGCTCGTCTTCCGTCACCGCGCAGAGCGGCCCAATGCCCTGTGGCAGGTCGACCACACCGAGCTCGACATCCTCATCAAGGACCCCAGCGAGAGACCGTCCAGACCCTGGCTGACCACGGTCATGGACGACTACTCACGGGCGATCTGCGGATACATGGTCTTCGAGGGCGCACCCTCGGCGATGAACACCGCGCTGGCGCTGCGCCAAGCGATCTGGCCCAAGAGCGATCCCGCCTGGCCGATGTGCGGCATCCCGGACGTCCTCTACGTCGACCACGGCAGCGACTTCACCAGCCATCACCTCGAGTACACCGCGATCGCCTTGAAGATCCGCATCATCCACTCCACGGTCGCCCGCCCCCAGGGCAGAGGGAAGATCGAGCGGTTCTTCCACACCGTCAACACCGAGGTGCTCGCGACCCTGCCCGGGCACCTCACCCCGGGACACCGGCGCCCCGTGCCGGTGCTGGACCTTCCTGGTCTCGACCGGGCCGTCGGGGAGTTCGTCGGCCAGTACAACCAGCGCACGCACACCGCGATCCGCACGAGCCCGAAGGCGGCCTGGATCGCAGAGGGATGGCTGCCACGACTACCCGAGAGTCTCGAGGAGCTCGACGGGCTCCTTCTGCAGGTCTCCAAGCACCGCACCGTCCAGCGCGACGGAATCCACTTCCAAGGCCAGCGCTACCTCTCGCCCACGCTCGCCTCGTTCGTCGGACGCACGGTCACCATCCGCTACGACCCCCGCGACCTGTCCGAGATCCGGGTCTACGACCACGACACCTTCGTCTGCACAGCGATCGACGAGGCCCACCCGAACCAGCGCTACAGCCTCCACGACATCGAAACCGCCCGACGAGCCCGCCGCCGGCAGCTGCGCAAGGACATCAACGACCGCATCCCCACGACTCCACGACCCCACAACGACCCGCCCACGCCCCCGCCGGCACGCCGGCCCAGGAAGCGCCTGAAGACCTACGAAGAGGACGAGTAGATGAACCGCGACTTCATCGTCACCAAGGAACACCGCCGCTTCATCGAGTTCGCCGGCGCCATCCGCAAGGACGTCACCATCGGCATCTGCCACGGCGAGGCCGGCGTCGGTAAGACGCAGTCCGCACGCCGGTACGCGCACTGGGACACCCTCGAACCCTTCATTCAAGCCTGGGGGCCGCGCAGCGAGGCCGACCTGAAGCACTACGCCGCCGCCCATCGCTCCCGCACTGTGTTCTACACCCCCGAGGTCCTCGCCAAGCACCGCGATCTCATGCGCGATATCGAGTTCTACCGCGGCAAGGTCGGAGTGTTGATCTACGAGCACCTCTGCGCGATCGGGAAGATCACGACCACCGACGTGCCCCGCACGATCGACTTCACCGAACTGATCATCATCGACGAGGCCGAACGACTCACCCCGACCTCGCTCGAGCTCCTCCGAGACCTCCACGACCGCCACCACGTCGCCCTCATGTTCATCGGCATGCCCGGCATCGACCAACGCTTCCGCCACTACCCCCAGCTCTACAGCCGCCTCGGGTTCTCCCACCGCTACCGCTCCCTTGCCCGCGAAGAGCTGCTGTTCGTCCTGACCCGCCACTGGAAGCGCCTCGGCCGCACTCTCGACCCAGAAGACTTCACCGACGCCCAGGCCATCGCCTCGATCGAACGCGTCCTGAAGATCAACCAACTCGACACCATCACCGACGACGTCATCGAAGCAGCCGCCAGCACCCTCATCACCAACTAACGCCACATACCCCCACCTGAACCCCGCCGGGCACCGATCAACTCCACATCGCCGCTGTTCCACAAGGTCCATTCCCGCGTTTTGGGACATGTCTCGGCTAGGGTCCAAGACATGAATGGAACACATCGGGCCCCGGGGCAGCGCGTTGCGTACCTCCGGGTGTCGTCGGCCGGCCAGAACCTCGCGCGGCAGCTAGAGGCGGTGGGGGAGTGCGACCAGACCTTCACCGAGAGGCAGTCCGGGAAGAGTGCGACCGACCGGCCGCAGCTGCAGGCGCTCATCCGGCACGTCCGCCGCGGCGACCACGTCGTCGTTGCGTCCATGGACCGGCTCGCCCGTTCGGTCATCGACCTCAACGACATCGTCCAGCAGATCACCGGCGACCCCGCCGAGCACACCGAGCAGCACCCCCGGAAGGGAGCGAGCGTTGAGTTCCTCAAGGAGCGACTCGCCTTCGAGCCGGGGCACTCGGACCCGATGGCCGCGTTCCAGCTGAACATGATGGGCGCCTTCGCGCAGTTCGAGCGCGAGCTCATCCGCCAGCGCCAGGCCGAGGGTATCGCCGCCGCGAAGAAGCGCGGCGTCTACAAGGGCCGGCCGCGCAGCCTCGACAGCGACCAGATCCGAGCCATCCGCAACGCCACCCTCGCCGACATCCCCAAAGCCCAAATTGCGCGAGAGTATGGCATCAGCCGTTCAACGCTGTATCGCTACCTTGATCAGCCGACCCCCTCCCTGTGAGCGCCCGGGCAAACTGCGGGGAGTTGCGACACTGCAACTCCCCGCAGTCGGTCACGCGGCGTCAGAGGCTTCGCTCGGATCTTCCTTCGATGCGACGAAAGCCTCGAAAGCCTCGATGAGGTCTTCCTCGTTCTCGATCGCCCTCAACGTCCAACTCAGGTTGGTCGCACGTCCCTCGCGCAGATCATCTCGCTTCCGCAAGACCTTCTTCGGAGTCCTCAGAAGCTTCCCGTTCGAGTCGATCACTGCCTGCTCTAGCTGGGCGTACGACAGTACGGTCGTGCCGTAGAACCTACGCGCAGACATCAGCAGATACCGCCTCGCCCATCCGTCGGGGACGAGGAGGAGAGCCTTGCCGTCAGCGATTGGCAGCGTCACCTTGCGGGTCTGCCACGACAGGCTGTCGCGGTCCCACACCTGCCTGTCAAACGTTCCGACCTTGTGATGATCGGCCTGGAACTCCGGGTAGGACTGCAGCATCGAGGCGGTGAAGTCCGCCAGGACCGAGAAGATGATGCGCGTTGTGGTGTCGGACGTGATATCTCGATCGACCCCCTCAACGAACAGGGGGAGGTGTTCGAGGTGGCGAAGGGCCCCGATCTGGACCACGGCTTCAGCGTCACCGTTCAGAACGTCCCAAATCCAGGTCCCTACAACCTCGCCACCTCCATGCCCGTGGAAGCCCTCCTTAGCCATGCCGAGACGGGTCTCCCACGGCTCCGTGAACTGCTTGAGCAGCTGGTGGCCCCTCGTGAGCGACTCAGGGGTGCCGTCGATGATGCTCTGCGTGACTTCGTGCAGGAACGTGTCGATACACGTCACAGCGTCCCGTGCGTACGGATCCAGGTACTGGTGGCGCCGGATCGCATGAGGATCGACGTACAACCTGTTGTCGCTCGAGATCTCGACGTCCAGGAATGGGACGGGACCGGTGATCCCGTAGTACTCCTTGATGGTGGGCATGTGCCCTCCTTTCGGTAGGAGGGCCCTGGAAGCAGGAGCGGACGCTCCTTGCGAACTTCTGTACGCTGTTACAGCGACCTACACAGTTGCTGTCAGCGCCTTCGGGCCCTGTGCATCGGCCCCAACCCATTGCCGTGGGTTGGGGCCGAAGTTCTCTATGCGAGGGGAAGCTGCTGCTCAGGAGCCTCCCCGCCGGACTTGGCGCGGCGATTGCCGCGCACCTCGGTTGAGGGTCCGTTGAAGTCGATGCAGAGCATTCCATCCTCCTCAAACGGCTCGTACCTCCGGCTCACCGACGTGTCGATGCCGTAGTTCTGCATGAACGCCGTCGCGGACAGCAGGGTCTGGCCCGACCGGCTCGGCTCACGAAGCTCATAGGTGCGAGGCGACGGATCCGCAGGACGTAGCGCCATCACGCGCCGCGCAGGGTCGAACAGGAGCTCCACCACCTTCGCGCCACCGATCAGCTTGTGTGCCGGAGCGTTGATCGAAACGATCCCCTTCCGCTGCACAGTCACGCTCGGGGCGCCCCTCATAGGCGCACTCCGCTTGTCGAAGACCTCGAACGACATCTCTCACCCTCCCTTCCCTGCCTGAGTAACGAGTGCAACCGGCGAGTGACCGCCGGGCGATGCTTCGAACTCAGGCCTCGCAGCATCCACCACCCCAGTATAGCGGATACTGGATCTCCTTGCACATACTTGAAGGCGGCACGAAACTCCCTAAATTTGCAGCATCGCCTCGAGCCTCCTTCATCTACTCAACGGGTGGTCGGCCGAGCTGTTCGAAGCAGTCGATGACTACCGGTGGCGGTGCCGACGACTGCGTCCTCTCGTAGAATCGCTCGAGGTGGAGAGCGCACGCCCCGGGTCGGCGACAGTGGGTAGTACGGGAAGTCGCTGAGGCTTGTCGGTGCTCGCCCCTACTGCGGACGCACTGCGCCATGTCTCCCGGGGGAGAGGGCAGGCGAAGATCAGAAGTGGTGCATCATGCATATCGCGATCGTTCCGTCCTCCGGCAGCGCTGCCGCGCGTCCGTTCGAAGTAGAGGGTGACCCGGCGATGGCCTTCGTCGGAGTCGCTGGAGTTGTACTTGGCGTACCGCATGCCGAGCAGCCGGTGGAACGCGTTGCCTACCGTCGGGTTCTTTGGTGCCTGCGGGACGAGCAGGGGGAGCCCTTGGGAGCGCTGCAGAGTCTGGAAGGTCAGGCCGCTGTTGTCGGTGTGGGAGGGCATGCCCTCGGCGCGGTGCCGTATCCCGAAGAAGCCTCGGTGCGTCTCCTCTAGGTACTCCTGCTGGTCGCGGTATGACCTCACCTGCTGAGTATCTCCCTCGCGCGCGCCTTCTCGAGCACGGAATGTTGCAAAGCGCAGATGAGGCGCTACATCGTGGCTGATCCTCGATTTTCCTGCAGTGCTGTGCTGAAGTGCGGGTGCTTCACCGTTCCGGTGGGCGCTTGGCCGTTCTGCAGCACGGCCGAGCGCCCAGTGGTGACCCTTGCGTCACGCGATGCAGAGGTGGATGAGCAGCGTGAGCGCCAGGTATATCGCCCGCATGGTGCGGGGGTCGAGGTGCAACTCGACGGTCGTTGCTGTGGTGACCTTGTTGGTGACGGCATCGATGCGCAGTTTCATGGAACTTCCTCCTCTCTGGACGTGGGACCCTTGGCGCCGTCCCGTCCCGGGAGCTCGTGATGCGCTGATGGTCGATCTGTGGGTGTGAATCCACGATCGCCTGCCACGGAGCACTAGGTCAACGAGCTAAACAGCCCCTGTTTCAGCGGGCTAAGAGACCATGTCCATGCGCACTGGAAGCACAGCTATGACATGCTTGAGAGCCCCGGATCTAGCGGGATGAGGGGAAGGGGAGTGGCGGTGCGACATATTTATAGAAGGACTCTGTACCCCACTGCATGCCTCCGCATCACAGTGCACGACTGGCTAGTCCGCTCATACCGCCACCAATACTAAGAGAATGTGAGCTGCCGATGGTGTCCAGGCCCGCTGAAGCAGTGATGCAGCAACTGAGATCGGCGGCCAAGAGGTCCGGCCGAGCATCGGTTGCGCTGCCGCGAGAGTTCGCGCGCGACACCGAGAACCCTGAACCGGAACCTCCTCTGGTGCGGATCCTGCGGGGGAAGGGGGAGACGAGGCTGAAGGTCTACCTCACGACCCTAATGGCGGCGACTCGAGCTCCTCACGCGACACAGAACAGTGCTTACACGCTGGCGACCACACTGGGCCTTGGTGAGAGCAGGGGCGCTCGTCGCCGAATCGACGAGGCGTACAAGGGGCTCGTCGACCTGAATCTGGTCGCGCGGGAGCTCAACCCAGGAGCAATCGCCACCACCACGGTTCTGCACTGGTCAGGGAAGGGAGAGCAGTGGGAGATTCCGACGCCGGCATCGCCCTACATCTCCTTGCCCATTGAGCTCTGGAGGAACGGTTGGATTGTTGCGCTCTCAGGACGTGCAATCGCGATGCTCATCGTCCTGCGCGAGCTGACGAACGGCAGGTCGGGTGACTCTGCCTGGGCGGACGGGACGAGGAAGGCCGAGTATGGCCTCTCTGCTGACACCTGGACGCGAGGATGCGCGGAACTTGAATCTGCTGGACTGTTAACCATGTCGACAGTTGTCGCATCGTCCCATGGGCTGAGAAGGAGGCGGAAGTCCTACACGCTTCACATCGACAACCTCAAGGTATTTGAGCCAGGCCAGCACTGATCGGCCAGATCGATGACTGCTCCTAGGGCGCGTCTCCAGGGGCTGGTTGAGGCCGACTGGACGCGGGGGTGCGTCAGCGCGGTCCACTCTCGACGTTCTGGGAGCCGCACGCCCTAGTGCGCATAGTAGAAGTTATGCGCACTAAGGCGCTGTAGTGAGCGGAGATCGATCCCCAAGCAGCTTCGAGACTCGGGCCTGCCCGAGCGAGCATCCCCGTAGCGGGGCATCGCACGAGGGCTCGACTGTGGCTCGAAGTAGCTGCAGGTGAGCCAGCGTTGACGGGGCCTCTCGTGCCGCCGAGCGTGACCCCGCAGCCACCGACTGATAGGCTTTCGTTTATTGCGATTGAAGGGATCGGTGGCGGCGATGAGTACAGCGATGCACGATGCAGGGTCCGAGACCTACGTCGCACCGAACGACGAGGACTCGCGCGGGAAGATCCTCGACCTCGTCGCCGCGCTGCACGACCGTGGCGTGGAGCCGGCGAGCTCAACAGCTCTACTGACGCCCGACGGTAAGCGGCACGAGCTACCCCCGGAGCTAGCACGCGTCCTCCACGACGTTGCGCGGGCGCTTCTGGACGGGCGCGGAGTCACGATTACTCCACGCCACCAGCTGCTCACCACGCAGGAGGCTGCCGACATGCTCAACATCTCGCGACCCACGCTCGTCAAGTTGCTTGAGCGTGGCGACCTGCCCTTCGAAATGCGTGGAGCCCACCGGCGCGTACGTCTCGATGACCTGCTCACATACGAGCAGAGCCTTCGGCATGCACGCTCCGGAGAGCTCCATCGGATGCAGGAAGTGAGCCAGGAAGCGGGCCTGTATGACCTCGACGGCGAGCCCCCGGTCCGGCGCTGAGCGCTCGTGTTCACCGTGGTCCTGGACGCCTGCGTCCTCATCCCCCCGACCCTCAGCGACCTAGTGCTCCGTATCGCTGAAACCGGCGTGTACGACGTGCGCTGGTCTGCAGAGATCCTCGATGAAGTCCAGCGCCACCTGGGAGAGCGTGGGATACCGGCCGGCAGCGTCCGCTCTCGCGTCGAGGCGATGCGCCACGCCTTCCCCTTCGCCGAGGTCGAAGCGTACGAGCACCTCATACCTGTCCTACGAAACGACCCCAAAGACCGTCACGTGCTGGCGGTGGCGATTCAATCGCGCACCGAGACCATCGTGACCTTCAACGAGCGAGATTTTCCCGCTGACGCGCTTGCCCCCTGGGACGTTAGCGTGCTGGGAGTCGACGACTTCCTCAGCAGTCAACTCGACCTTGCGCCGGGGCCCGTCTTAGCCGCTCTCCACCAGCTGCAGATGAGCTACCGGCGGCCGCCGGTTCCCATGCAAGACATCCTTGGCCGCCTCGAGCGATCCGGCGTCCCACAGTTCACGCTGGACCTACGCCGACGCCTCAACACTCACTAGCAGCCGCTGCTGCCTCGTGCGTAACGACGAGGGAGGTTAAACCGCCCCTGATGCCCATAATCAAGGTTATGCGCACTAGGCGGGGTGTCGTCGCTGTGGAGCGTCGGCCACGGCCTAGCGTTATGGGATGAGCGAACTCTTCGTCGATGCGGCACGGGACTGGATCGCGGAACGCCGCGCCGTCGGGCGCACCATCAGTGCCGAGACGGCTAAGGCCTACCGCGCCGACCTCGCCTCCTGGCAGCGCTATCTCGGTGCCCAGACGGGCACTCCCGTGACGGTGCAGGACCTGTCGGGGCCGGTCATCAAGGCGGCGCTGGCGGAGATGAACAACGCAGGGCTCGCGCCGGCTACCCGTCGGCGGTTGCTTACCACGCTGCGTGGGCTATGCCGCTACCTGGTCCTCGAGTCACGCCTGCCCGGTGACCCCACGGCAGCGATCCAAGCCCCTCGTGCCCCCGGGCGTCTGCCGGTGGCCTTCACTGATGGTCAGATCTCCGACCTTCTGGAGACTGCTCGTGCGGAAGATCCGCAGGCGCGGCCCGCGGCGCCGCTGCTGGACGTGGCGATCGTGGTGATCCTGGCGGCCGGCGGATTGCGGGCCAGCGAAGCCGCCGATCTGCGACTCCTCGACTACCGGCCTGGCGAGGAGCCCTCACTGCGCGTGATCGGGAAGGGACGCAAGGCCCGTACGGTGCCGCTAGACCAAGGTGTCGCTGAGCAAATCGACACGTACCTGCCTTGGCGCGCAATGCACGCCGTAGACGAGGGCGACTCAAGTCCCCTGCTCGTGCGTCCGGATGGGCGCGCGTTGACACGTGACACGATCTCGTATCGCGTGAACCGGCTCTACGCGCGAGCTGGCATCGTCAAGCCAGAGGGCGAAGCAGCACACGCCCTGCGCCACACCTACGCTGTCTCGATGGTCGACGTTGGCGTCCCCGTCTCGGAGATCCAGCAGCTGCTGGGCCACGAGAGCATTGGCACCACCGGCATCTACCTCAAGGCCTCCGCCTCGCACCTCAGGGCCGCCTCCTCGGCGCCGTCCGCCGCCCGCCTGCTTGCCAGCAAGCCAGGACAGCAGCACGCCACGGAGGTCTAATGAGCGGATGCTCCGCGCTGATCGCCGTCCGCAGTTGGTCCCCTGTCGGCGCCCGGACGGCCCATCGTGGCGTCGTCAGCGCGCGGCGTTATACGCGTCGATCACGTTCTGAGCGATGCGTCCGCGATCACTGACCTCGTGCCCGTTCTCGCGCGCCCACTTACGGATCCGTGCGGTCCGCTCGCGATCGCCAGCTGAAGTGCGGCGTGTGCCAGTGGTGCGGCGTCCACCGACGCGGCGGCCGCTGGAAGTCCAGGTCTTGAGCTGCTCACGCAGCTGCGCGGCGTGGGAGTCGTTCAGATCGATCTCGTAGGCCACCCCATCGATCGCGAAGGACACCGTCTGGGTGGCATCGCTTCCGTCGATATCGTCGGTGAGAATTACCTGAGTTTTGCGCGCCATGATCGACCCTCCGGGTTCGTGTTCGTGAACTTGCTGGACAGTACAGCAGGAGTTCCTGATTACGTGGCTGCGATCCCGGGTGGCGAGTACGCTCAGCGCCACCAATGACGGAAGAGGCACCTCATGTGCGGAAGATTCGTTCTTCAACTCGATCTGAGTGCGAGTGGTCAGACGCGCCGTTGCGGCAGACCTGCGGACAGGTTCAGGTCTGCCGCAGCACGGTCTGCGCTGGGTGCTTGCCCCGGGTCGTAGCGATCCGGGGCAAGCACGGTAGCGCTTCGCGCCCGACAGGTGAGTCTGCGTGTCTAGAAGTCCCAGTCGTCGTCGTTGGTGTGCTCGGCCTTACCGATGATGTACGACGATCCGCTTCCGCTGAAGAAGTCGTGGTTCTCGTCGGCGCTGGGGGCGAGGGCGGCGAGGATCTCTGGGCTGACTGACGTCTCGTCGGCGGTGAACCGTGCCGGGTAGCCGAGGTTCATGAGGGATTTGTTCGCGTTGTAGCGCACGAAGGCGGCGACGTCGCCCATCAGGCCGAGGGGTTCGTAGAGCTCGCCGGAGTAGTCGAGCTCGAGGTCGTAGAGCTCTTCGAGCAGGGTGTACGTAAACTCCTTCATCTCGTCGCGGCGGTTGGGGTAAGCCTCGAGGCCGCGCTGGTACTTGTACCCCGAGTAGTAGCCGTGCACGGCCTTGTCGCGCAGGATGAGTCGGATCATGTCGGCGGTGTTGGTCAGGGTGGCGTGCACGGAGAAGTGCAGCGGCAGGTAGAAGCCGGCGTAGAGCAGAAGGCTGGAGAGCAGGGTGGAGGACACCTTCCGCTTTAACGGGTCGGGCCCGTAGTAGTGCTGGAGCACCTTCTTGCATCGCTCCTGCAACAGGTCGTTGCCGATCGCCCAGCGGTAGGCCTCATCGATCTCTCGGGTACTGGTCAGGGTCGAGAACACCGAGGAGTACGAGCGGGCGTGGACGGACTGCATGAAGGCGATGTTGGTGTAGACGGCTTCCTCGTGCTCGGTGCGGGCGTCCTGGATCTGGCAGATCTCCCCGACGGTGGCCTGCACGGTGTCGAGCATGGTGAGGCCGGTGAAGACTCGCATGGTGAGGGTTCGTTCATGGGGCGCGAGTGCTTGCCAGGCCTGGTGGTCGTTGGACAGGGGCACCTTCTCGGGCAGCCAGAAGTTCGCGGTCAAGCGGTTCCAGATCTCGAGGTCCTTCTCGTCGCTCACACGGTTCCAGTTGATCGGACGCAGCGGTGCGCTGGGGTCGTGTCGGTATGCCGGAGGGGTGATGGAGCCTTCTGCGGCTGTTGTGGCGGTCATGCTGTTCTCCTCTGTTCGTTGTTCTTGTCGTTCGTCGTCGCGGTTCGTGCCCAGAAGAGGTCGAGCCCTTCGTTCACGCGCTCGATGTCGCGCTGGGTGCCAAGGAGCTCGAAGCGATAGAGCTCCGGGACGCCGCACTTTCGGGAGATGACGGGCCCGGCGAGGCAGTAGTGCTCGCCGAAGTTGGTGTTGCCTGCGGTGATGACCCCGCGCAGCAGAGCACGATTGGCGGGATCGTTGAGGAAGGCGATGACCTGCTTCGGCACGGCCCCGGCCTGCTCGCCGCCGCCGTAGGTGGGGACCACCAGAACAAAGGGGCGGCACACGCGGATCATGCCCTCGACGCGGGGTCGGAGCGGGATCCGTACCGCAGGCCGTCCCAGCCTCTCCACGAAGCGCAGCGTGTTCTCGGAGACGCTGGAGAAGAACACGAGATCTACTGACTCCTGTGGCGTCAGGTCACGTGTTCCGAGTCCCCGTGCTGCGCGCTCGATGCCTGCCGTCATCGATCCCTCCTTCGTCGTCGTCACACTCGACCCGACTTCGAACTACTAGATGTTGGGCCCGCCCCTCACTGAGGTGCCACATGTAGTGGTATCAAGTCCAGCGACCGTCAAGCGTACGCCACGCCGGGTTTGTAACTTCGACATGACGAACCTTAGGATCTGAGGGTCCGGAAGTGGCCACGCCTGTGGTCGTGAGTGAAGAGAGGTCACCGATGCACGTGCGAGGGCGATGGAAGGCTGCGCTCGGCGCAGTCGTTGCGAGTGCGGCACTGGTGCTCACCGGTTGCTCCGGTGGAGCCGGGCAGGATGCTGCCGACGCTGGGAAGCCGGTGGTGTTGACGACGTTCACCGTGTTGGAGGACATCGCCCAGAACGTCGGTGGCGACCATCTCGTGGTCGAGTCGATCACGAAGCCGGGCGCGGAGATCCACGGGTACGAACCGACGCCGGGAGACATCCGGAAGGCGTCGGATGCCGACCTGATCCTGGACAACGGCTTGAACTTGGAGGTGTGGTTCGGCCAGTTCGTCGAGGAAGTCGATGTGCCCCATGTCGTGGTCTCGGAGGGGATCGATCCCATCGACATCGCAGGGGATGCTTACGCGGGCAAGCCCAACCCGCACGCCTGGATGAGCCCGAAGAACGTGCAGGTGTACGTCGACAACATGGTCACGGCGTTCAGCGATCTCGACCCGGCGCACGCTGAGGACTACGAGAGGAACGGGGAGACCTACAAGCAGCAGCTCCAGCAGGTGCAGGATGACCTGACGGGCGAGCTCGAAGGTCTCCCGACCAGCCAGAGAGCGCTGGTGACCTGCGAGGGCGCGTTCTCCTACCTCGCCCGGGATGCTGGGCTGACCGAGAAGTACATCTGGCCCGTCAACGCCGAGCAGCAGGCCACTCCGCAGCAGATCACGTCCGCGATCGAGTTCGTCGAGGAGAACGAGGTCCCGGCCGTGTTCTGCGAGTCGACGGTCTCCGACGACCCCATGCAGCAGGTCGTGGGCGCTACGGATGCACGCTTCGGGGGAACGCTGTATGTGGACTCGCTCTCCGAGGAAGGCGGCCCGGTGCCCACATACCTGGATCTGATCCGCCACGATGCGGACACCATCACTGCGGGACTCACCGGAGAGGACTCATGACGACAGCGGCAATCGATGTCGAAGGGGTCACCGTGCGCTACGGCGATGTGCTCGCCCTCGACGACGTGTCCGTCACGGTGCGGGCGGGCGCGGTGACGGGGCTGATCGGCATGAACGGGTCCGGGAAGTCCACCTTGTTCAAGGCGATCACCGGCATGGTTCGTCCCGACGCAGGCAGCGTCCTGCTGAATGGGACGCGGCCGGCGCAGGCCAGGCAACGAGGGCTCGTCGGCTACGTTCCGCAGAGCGAGGACGTCGACTGGGCTTTCCCCGTCTCCGTCCGAGACGTCGTGATGATGGGAAGGTACGGCCACCAGGGCCCCACGCGCCGTGTTCGGCCTGCTGACCGCATCGCTGTAGACGAAGCCTTGGAGAGGGTGGAGCTCACGGAGTACGCCGATCGGCAGATCGGCCAGCTCTCCGGCGGGCAGAAGAAGCGCGCCTTCGTCGCCCGCGGTATCGCCCAGGACGCGTGGATCATGCTGCTGGATGAGCCCTTCGCCGGCGTGGACAAGCGCAGTGAGGCCACCATCGTCGACCTTCTTCGCGCGCTCGCTGACGACGGCCGCACCGTCCTGGTGTCCACTCACGACCTCCATGCTCTGCCGCAGCTGGCCGACGACGCCGTACTGCTGCTGCGAAGCATCCTCTTCCACGGCCCAGTGAAAGAGGCCCTCACGCCCGAGAGGCTCGCTCTCGCCTTCGGTCTGGACGTTCTGCGGCAGGAGGGAGCCGCATGAGCCCGCTCGACTGGGTCCTCGAGCCGCTCTCCTACGACTTCATGACCCGTGCGCTCGTCACGACCGTGATAGCCGCAGTGGTGTGCGCGCTGCTGTCGTGCTGGCTGGTGCTCATCGGGTGGTCGCTCATGGGGGATGCCGTCTCTCACGCCGTTCTCCCCGGAGTCGTCATCGCTTACATCCTCGGTGTCCCGTTCGCCATCGGTGCGGTCGTGTTCGGATTCCTGGCGGTCGGCATGATCGGGCTCGTCCGTGGGACGAGCCGCGTGAAGGAGGATGCCGCCATCGGCATCGTCTTCACCACTCTCTTCGCCCTGGGGCTGGTCCTGATCTCGGTCACACCCAGCCAGACCGACCTCAACCACATCATCTTCGGCAACATCCTCGGCGTCTCCCGCGCAGACCTCGCCCAGATCGCGATCCTGGCAACCGTGGCTCTTATCGCCCTGGTGTTCAAACGTCGCGACCTCACGCTCTATGCCTTCGACCCGACACACGCCCACGCCATCGGCCTGTCTCCCCGCTTCCTCGGCGCGCTGTTGCTGGGTCTTCTGGCGCTGACCGCAGTTGCCGCTCTCCAGGTCGTGGGAGTGGTGCTCGTCGTCGCGATGCTCATCATCCCCGGAGCGACGGCCTACCTACTCACCGACCGCTTTGGGCGGATGCTCGTGATCGCGCCGGTCCTCTCGTCACTCTGTTCCGTGGTCGGGATCTACATCAGCTACTGGGTCGACGCCTCGCCCGGCGGCCTCGTCGTCCTCACCCAGGGATGCGCCTTCGCACTCGTCTACCTCATCAGTCCGAAGCACGGTCTGCTCAGCAAGAAGGTCGGAGCTCGCCGGTATCGGCGCGAGATGGCGCACGGGCGTGAGGATCAGGTCGGATCCGCCGAGACGTAGAGGGCATCTGTCGCAGAGCGCCCCAGTAACGTTGGAGAGCCCGATTCTCCAGAACGAACTTCCAGCGCATCGGAGAACGGGGCTCCCGCCCCGACCACAAGCGTGGCCCCGACTCCGATGCCCTGGGACTCGAAAAACTGCAGCATCGACGGGTCCGTGTCCGAGATCCGCTCGACCACGAACCTGCCCTCCACTCCGACATCGGTGAGACGCCGCGCATCAGGAAGGGTCACCGTCCCGTCTGCTGCAGGGATCGGATCGCCGTGCGGATCGCGCTGAGGGCGGCCCAGCACGTCATCGATCCTCTCCACCATGAAGTCCGAGACGGCGTGCTCGAGACTCTCGGCTTCCTCGTGGACCTCGTCCCACCGGTACCCGAGGGTCTCCACCAGAAACGTCTCGATCAAGCGATGCCGCCGCACCATCACCAGCGCGTACGAACGACCGACCTCCGTCAACTCGACCGAGCCATACCTCGCGTGGGACAGCAGACCCTGCTCAGTCAGCTTCCGCACCGCGTCCGAAGCGGACGACAGAGCAACGCCAGCTCGCTGCGCGATGAGCTTCAACGTGACCGGCTCGTCACTCCACTCGGACAACCCCCATATCGCCTTTAGATAGTTCTGGGCGCTCGCAGACAGCTCATCGACGGACATGGCACGACGATAGCCTCGAAGCTTCAACTTCGCTATCTACAACTCAAAGCTTCGGAGCCCCAGGGACTCACGTAGTAGGCATCGACCATGAGGTGCGCCCCGGGCCCGCGCCTCATCCGGCACTGGCGCAGAACCCTGAGAACAATGCTCAGCCGAATGGATCTCTCCCCCGGCAATGGAGATGGGCTGCTGCACCGCTATGCGGCCACAGGCCAGGACCCGTGCGGCGCAGTGGGAGGCCGTCTACAGCATCGCCCCACGCACCGAAGCGCCGGTGGTGCGCGAATACCTCGACGACGACGGTGAGGTGCAGCGCAGCCTCGAGCTCGCGCGTTGGGGGCTGCACCCCGCGTGGGCGAAGGACAAGGGTCCCCGCCCGATCAACGCGCGCCTGGAGACGGTCGCGACTAACGGCATGTTCCGCGGACCGTTCTCGATTGGCCGCGCCGTCGTGCCGATGACCGGCTACTTCGAGTGGGTCGAGGCTGATGACGGCGGCAAGGACCCGTTCTTCATCCACCACCCCGACGGTGAGCTGCTGCACGCCGCCGGTCTCACCGCCGCTCGCAAGGCTGAGGAAGGTGACGGCTGGGACGTCACCTTCACCGTCGTCACGCGCGAGGCGCGGGACGCCGGCGGCGAGGTCCATGACCGCATGCCGGTTTTCCTCTCCGAGGATGCCGTCGCCGACTGGCTCGCCCCGGGGAAGCTCGAGCCCGAGCAGAAGGACCCTCTGCTGGCGCAGCTCGACCAGGTCTCTACCGCCATGGCCGCCGAGCTGGTGACCGTGCCGGTGGACCGCCAGGTCAACAACGTCCGCACCCTCGACCGCACGGATCCCTCACCGCTCGACGCCGACTGAGCCCGCCGGCGCCGGGCTGTCCGGGCCAGAGCGCACACTGAGCCCATGCGCGCCCAGCCCTTCACGCCCTATCCCCCTCGGCCCTCCGGCCGGTCGGACGAGATGCGCGCGAGGTACCCGCGGTACTACGCGCAGAGGGACCTGCTCGGCGCGGCCGAGTCGGTCATCGCCGGCTACCACCGCGCTGTCGTCGGCGGCACCCCGGTGTCCATGACCCACAGCTGGCGGGACCCCGATCTTCCCGACGAGTCCGTCCAGGTCAGCATCGGTGACGAGCGGCTGCTCCTCACCGTCGAGGAGTGGCTGGACCGCATCGAGGTCGCCGAGTCCTACGTGATGTCCTGGGTCTCCGCCCGGGTCCACCTCGAGGGCGCCAAGCACGGCACCGACCGCGGCAGCGGGGAGCCGTACTGGCACGAGGCGGTACGCCGCGCGAACCCTGGGCGCCGCTGAGGCGACACCGGGGTCGCCTGGCGCGCGTGGCACCTCCGGTGCCGAGCGCCGCGGGGTCGCGCGACGGCAGAACGCCGCCTGGCGCTGCAGTCGAGTGCTGGTGCTGCGGGTCGGGGTGCGTGGCTGGCTCGGGTCCTGGACGCTTCGACGAGAGCGGTGGGCGGGTCGCCGTTGATCACCGTGACCCCATCTCGGCTCCGCTGGGGGTGCTGGACCGGGGGATCTTGACGCACTGGTGGGGGCGGGGCAAGCCCGGCTCGCTGCGCTCGGCCGACGGTCCCCGACAAGTTCCCGACGCGGTCGCAAGCTCCCTTGTTTCGC
>NZ_KV788792.1:0-4816 GCF_001807385.1 Brachybacterium sp. HMSC06H03
GCGGCGGCGCCGACCACGACCACCAGGAACGGCGCCCGCACCAGCAGCAGCACCACCGCGACGCCCAGCCCGGCCAGCCGCGCGTCCAGCACGACCTCCGTCCCGTCGGCCGCGGTCTGGGTCGCCACCAGCGCCCCCAGCAGCGCGATCGGCAGCAGGCGCGTGATCCGCGCGATCCGGGGGCGCTCGAGCACGTCCTGCGGCGCCTGGTAGCCGATCCACTTCTGCACGAAGGACAGCACCGACGCGGCGATCACCGCGATCCACAGCAGGCTCATCGCCGCTCCTCCTCGTCCGTCGCGGGCTCGTCGTCCGACGCATCGACCTCGGGCGCTGCGTGCCCCGTCGCCCCGCGACGGGACGGCAGCAGACCGGCCACCACCGCGACCAGCGCCGCGGCGAGCACCGGCAGCCCGGCGGGCAGCACCGGCGTGGTCAGCAGCGCCACGAACGCCGCGGCCACCGCGATCGCGACCGCGTCCCCGCTGCGCAGCCGCGGCCACAGCAGCGCGATGAACGCCCCGGCCGCGGCGGCGTCGAGCCCCCAGGCCGCGGGATCGGCGATGTGCTGACCGGCCAGCGCGCCTGCGAGGGTGAACAGGTTCCAGAAGACGTACACCCACACCCCGGCAGACCAGAACCCCGCCCGACGTTCCGCCTCGGTCGTGCCCGCCGCCGCCAGCGCTGCGGACTCGTCGATCGTCAGCTGCGCGCGGGCCGCGCCCCTCGCCCCGCCGCGCGGCAGCGAGGGGGCGAGGATCAGCCCGTACAGCGTGTTGCGGATCCCCAGCAGCAGCGAGGCGAGCGCCGCGCCGAGGGCGGAGCCGCCCCCGCCCACCACGCCCACGAAGGCGAACTGGCTGCCGCCGGTGAACATCACCGCGGAGAGCACCATCGCCTGCCACAGGTCGAGCCCGGAGGCGGTCGCGAGCGCGCCGAAGCTGATCCCGTACAGCCCCGTCGCCAGCCCGATCGAGAAGCCGGTGCGACGGATCGTGCGCAGGGACGCACCAGGGGTGTCGGGGCGCGGTGACGGGGCGGGGACGGCGGCGGTCATGATGCTCGACACTCTACGATCACCTGCCCGGACATCCTCCGCGCGTCCGCCAGGGGATATGAGATTCTGACGGCATGACGGACTCCCAGGATCCCGACCCCGACACCGCCCTGCCGCTGTGCACCGGCGCCCTGCTGCTGGACATGGACGGGACCCTGATCGACTCGGGCCCCGCCGTCGAGCGGTCCTGGAACACGCTCCTGCGCGAGCTGGGCACCGACCTCCGATTCGGCCACGCCCATCACGGCATGCCCGCCCGCCGCATCCTCGCCCAGATCCTGCCCGAGGCGAGCGAGGCCGAGCTCGACGCGGCCCACCGCCGCATCGAGGAGCTCGAGATGCAGGACGTGGAGGGGATCGTCGTCCTGCCCGGCACCGAACGGCTGCTCGCCGAGCTCGACGCCGCCGCCGAGACCCTGGGCCGCGCGAGCTGGACCATCGTCACCTCCTGCACCCGGCCCCTGTTCGAGGCCCGCTGGTCCCGCACCGGGCTGCCCGTGCCCGAGGGGCTGGTCACCGCGGACCAGGTCACCCACGGCAAGCCCGATCCGGAGCCGTACCTCCTGGGCGCCGAGCGGGTCGGGGTCGAGCCCTCCCGCACCGTCGTCCTCGAGGACTCCGTCGGCGGGCTCCGCGCCGGGATCGCCGCTGGCGCCCGCACCGTCGCCGTGACGACGACCACCCCCGCCGGGGAGCTGTCCCCGCTCGCGGACGCCCTGGTCACCTCGCTGGACGACCTCGAGGTCCGCGTCGAGGGCGAGGACCTCGTCCTCGCCCGCCGCGGAAGCTGACCGT
Organism: Brachybacterium sp. HMSC06H03; assembly: GCF_001807385.1. Lineage (NCBI taxonomy): Bacteria > Bacillati > Actinomycetota > Actinomycetes > Micrococcales > Dermabacteraceae > Brachybacterium > Brachybacterium sp. HMSC06H03. The sequence goes on from NZ_KV788792.1 coordinate 1,853, forward strand.
CGCGCCGCGCCTGCTCCGTCGGCCGCGGCCCCGTTGATACCCTTGGGCGGCCCGACCGGTCCGTCCCGCGCCCTGCGGACGACGTCCCCGACGTCGTCGCCCCACGGCGGCGAGCGTCCGGACCGAGGGCGCAGCCGTCCCCCTCGAAAGGACTCGCCCCATGTGCGGAATCGCCGGCACCTACGGATACGGCGCTGACACCGAGCGGATCGCCCGCCGGATGAGCGGCGCCCTGGCCCACCGCGGTCCCGACGGCGAGGGCCTCTTCGTCGACGGCGAGGCCGGGCTGGCCCACCGGCGCCTGGCCATCATCGACCGCGAGCACGGCGCCCAGCCGATGACCACCGCCGACGGCCGCTACACCATCGTCTACAACGGCGAGACCTACAACTACCTCGAGCTGCGCGCCGAGCTCGAGCAGCTCGGGCACACCTTCCGCACCGACTCGGACACCGAGGTGCTGCTGGAGGCGCACGCCGAGTGGGGCACCGCCGCCTACGACCGCTTCAACGGCATGTTCGCCTTCGCGATCCACGACGCGACCACCGGCACCGTCACCCTCGCCCGCGACCACTTCGGCATCAAGCCGCTCTACTACCGCGTGGACCCCGCCTCCGAGGCCGGCGGGGCGCCGAAGGTCGTCTTCGGCTCGGAGATCCGCTCCCTGCTCGCCTCCGGCACCTTCGAGGCCGCGCCGGACGACCGCGCCGTCTACCGCTACCTGAAGTTCCGCGTCCAGGACGACGACTCCCGCACCTTCTTCGCCGGCGTGAACCGCCTGATGTCCGGCGAGGTGCTCGAGATCCGCCCCGACGGCACCGAGGTGCGCTCCTTCACCCGGCTGAAGGAGGAGCTGCGCGAGATCGCCGCCCGCCCCAGCCGCCCCTACGACCAGTCGGTCGTGGACGAGTACCGCGAGCGCTTCCAGGACTCCGTGCGGATGCGCCTGCAGTCCGAGGTCCCCGTCGGCACCTCCCTCTCCGGCGGGCTGGACTCCTCCGCCGTCGCCGCCGTGATCGCGCGCCAGCTGCGCGAGCAGCCCGAGGACGCGGGCTACGAGGCGGTCGGCTCCCGCCAGAACACCTTCTCCGCCGTCTTCCCGAACTCCTCCAACGACGAGGAGCGCTACGTCGACGCATTGCTGGACGAGAACCGCGGCCAGATCACGGCCCACAAGATCCACCCGCAGCCCGAGGCGTTCCTCGAGGACCTCCACGACTTCGTGCGCACCCAGGAGGAGCCGATCATCTCGACCGGCCCCTACGCGCAGTACGCCGTGATGCGCGAGGCCAGCCAGCACATCACCGTGCTCCTGGACGGGCAGGGCGCCGACGAGATGATGGCCGGGTACAACCCGTACTTCTACGTCTACCTGCGCCAGCTACGGCGCCAGAAGCGGTTCAAGGAGCTCGCCTCCGAGGTCGTCGGCTCCCGCGACATCCTCCGCAAGCTCGCCCGCACCAAGTTCTCCGGCCGCACCTCCGTGCCGATGGAGGCGCTGCTGAACTCCGGCTTCGTCGCCGAGCACAGCGGCGAGAAGGTCACCTCCGTCCAGGACGACCTCAAGGAGCGCCTGCTCGAGGACACCTTCCGCTCCTCCCTGCCCTCGCTGCTGCGCTACGAGGACAAGAACACGATGCGCTTCAGCATCGAGGGGCGCGTCCCCTTCGTCGACAAGGAGCTGCTGAAGTTCCTGTTCTCCCTCGACGAGTCCGCGATCATCCACGACGGCTGGAACAAGCGGATCCTGCGCGAGGCGATGGACGGGATCCTCCCCGACATGATCTCCAAGCGCCGCAACAAGATCGGCTTCACCACCCCCGAGGGGGAGTGGTTCCGCTCGATCGCGCCGCAGCTGCGGGACGTCTTCGCCTCCGCATCCTTCGCCTCCCGGCCCTACTTCGACGCGCCGAGCGTGCTCGCGCTGTTCGACGACTACATCGCCCATCCGGAGAACCACGGCACGCTGATGTTCTGGCGCCTGCTGAACGTCGAGCTGTGGATGCGCACCTTCTTCGACGACGCCGAGGGCGCCACCCGCGCGCTCGGCGGCTCGGCCGACGAGGCCGCGCTCGCCGCGGCCCCGGCCCCCGCCGCCGTCGCCGCGGAGCCCGCGGCCGAGGAGGAGGTCGTGCCCAAGAGCGACTACGTCGCCAACGAGGGCAAGCAGCTCGACCTCGTCTCCGAGGTCGACGGCCGCACCTGGCGCCGCCTGCCGCTGCAGACCGCTCTGGTCGCCCGCGGCGACGACGTCGAGCGGATCGCCCGCGAGCGGGTCGAGGCCTTCGCCGCGTCCCTGCCGGGCGGCGTCGTCCCCGACGGCGCGCCCTGGTACTTCGTGATCAGCGAGAAGATCATCGCGATCACGCAGGGCCGCTCCTGGTTCACCTGGGAGATCAGGCCCCGCCGCTCCGCCAAGGTGCTCAGCCGCTTCGTCTCCCGCACCCCGGCCGGCATCGGCCTGGGGGACCCGACCACGATGGAGCTCGCGATCCGCGAGGTGGGGCTCCCGCGCGTCGTCGCCGCCTCCGCCGTCGGCGCCGCGGGCAAGGTCGTCGGCAGGCGCGGCCTGTTCTACGAGGTCGTCGGCGCGAACGTGCGCGCGATCGACGGGCCCACCCCGTACTCCGCCTTCCCCTCGAACGTCTCCGCGAAGCTCCCGCCCAAGGACCCGGACGCGGTCGCCGCGCGGATCTCCGCCGCGATCCGCGGCGCGGACATCCCCGCCGCGCTGCGCGACAGCTTCGTCGGCACGGTCGTGATGGACGCCAACGACATCGGCCGCAACGTGCTGGGCTCGGACGTGCCCACCACGAACGAGGTGCTCGAGGCGACCTTCGCCGACAACCCCCTCGGCCAGGGCCGCCAGCGCACGCCGCTGGCGATCCTCGTCGACCTCGGCGGCGCGGACCGGCGCTGAGGAGGTCGCGGAGGCGGGCCCTCGCCCCGCCGCCGTCCCCCGCG
>NZ_KV788793.1:0-6111 GCF_001807385.1 Brachybacterium sp. HMSC06H03
TGCGGCCGGAGCGACCGGGCCGTCCACCGGCCCGCCCGGCCCGTCGGCCGCGGGAGCCGATCCGTCGGCCGACGGCGTCGAGCCGGAGCCCGCGAGCAAGGCGACCCTCTGGCGGTGCAGATCGAACTGGAGACGCCCGAGGTGCACGAGCCGTCCCGCCCAGTTCATGCTCACCCAGTTCAGCTGGTGGAGGCCCAGGCGTCCCGTGCCGGCGCGGTGGACCCGCATCTGCTGGCCGAGGTCGGCGAGCACCTCCCAGGACTGCTCGGGGGTGAGGCCGCGGGCGGCGTGCCAGGCGCGCACCGTCGAGGTCGAGACGAGCAGCGCGAGGATCGCGACCAGGCCCTCCCCGGGGGCGAGGCGCTGCTGAAGGGCGTCGTGGCGGTCCTTCTCGGCGGCGAGGTCGACCTCGGGCACCTCGAGCCCGGCGGCGGCGCGCAGACGGTTCGCGGTCGCGGTCACCTCGGCGAGCACCTCCTCGTCGGCCGCAGCGGCGTCGAGCAGGGGGAGCAGGTCCGAGGCGTCCTGGTCGGTGATCCCGAGGTTCTCGAGCAGGGCGGTGCGGGAGGGGGCGGTGAGCATGACGCGCACGTCCGCGGCGGCGAGCTCGTCCTCGGCGCGGATCCCGGCCGGCGGGGGTGGCTTCATGTGATCACGGTAACGGGTCAGCCGCCTCCTCCCGCTACGATCGGTGCGTCCCGACCACGAGCGCACCGGCGCGCCGGCGAGGAGGCCACGATGACCAGCCCGCAGCAGGATCCCGCCACGCCCGAGACGCAGGACGCTCCCGCGCCCGACGCCGCCGCGCCGCCCGCGAGCTCGGCCGAGGCCGAGGCGATCCGCACCGCCTACGGCTTCGAGGGTGCGCGCATCCACCTCGGCGCGATGCTCGACGGGGACGAGCCGGACCCGAGCGTGCCGGTGAACCTCGCCGTCTCGATGCTGAACCGCCACGGCCTGATCGCGGGCGCCACCGGCACCGGCAAGACCCGCACCCTCCAGGTCATCGCCGAGCAGGCCGCCCACGCCGGCGCCGCCGTGTTCGTCGCCGACATGAAGGGCGACCTCTCCGGCATCGCCGTGCCCGGGACCGCCTCCGACAAGCTCACCGCGCGCGCCGCCGCCCGCGGTCAGGAATGGGTCTCCCGGGCGGCGCCCACGGAGTTCTTCACCCTCGGAGGGCAGGGCGAGGGCGTCCCGATCCGCACCACCGTCAGCGACTTCGGGCCGGTGCTGATGGCGAAGGTGCTCGAGCTGAACCCCACCCAGGAGTCCTCGCTCGGGCTGATCTTCCACTATGCGGACTCCCAGGGACTGGCGCTGCTGGACCTCAAGGACCTGCGCGCCCTGATTCAGTTCCTCACCTCCGACGAGGGCAAGGACGAGCTCAAGGGTATCGGCGGGATCTCTACCGCGACCGCGGGCGTGATCCTGCGCAGCCTCACCGCCTTCGAGGCCTCCGGCGCGGACGTCTTCTTCGGCGAGCCCGCCTTCGACACCCAGCAGCTGCTGCGCACGAAGGACGGCGTGGGCATGATCTCCTGCCTCGAGCTGCCCGGGGTCGCCTCCCGTCCGGCGCTGTTCTCCACCTTCATGATGTGGATGCTGGCCGAGCTGTACCAGGAGCTGCCCGAGGTGGGCGACGCCGAGGTGCCCAAGCTGGTGTTCTTCTTCGACGAGGCGCATCTGCTGTTCAAGGACGCGTCCAAGGCGTTCCTGGACCAGGTGGTCCAGACCGTGCGCCTGATCCGCTCCAAGGGCGTGGGCATCTTCTTCATCACCCAGACCCCGAAGGACATCCCCGGCGACGTCCTCGCCCAGCTCGGCAACCGGGTCCAGCACGCGCTGCGCGCCTTCACCCCGGACGACGCGAAGGCGCTCAAGGCCACCGCGAGGACCTTCCCCACCTCCGAGCACGACCTCGAGGAGGTCATCCCCGCGCTCGGCACCGGTGAGGCGATCGTGACCGTGATGAGTGAGGACGGCGCCCCGACGCCGGTCGCGATCACCGCGGTGCGCGCCCCGGAGAGCTCGATGGAGCCCGCCGGCGAGCAGGTCATCAAGGAGTCCGCCGCGGCCTCGCCGCTGATGAAGGACTACGGCGAGGCGGTGGACAACGAGTCCGCCTACGAGATCCTCCAGAAGCGCGCCGCGGCCGACGCCGAGGCGGAGGACGCCGCGGCCGCGGAGAAGGGGGTCGCGGGGAAGGGCGCCGCGAAGGACGCTGAGCCGGCTGCGAAGAAGCCCGGGAAGAAGGACGAGGGGCTCATGGGCAACCCCGCCGTGAAGTCCTTCCTCCGTTCCGCCGGCACGGTGCTCGGCCGCGAGATCAGCCGCTCCCTGTTCGGGACCCGCAAGCGCCGCTGAGAGAGCGACCTTGCCGGACCCCAGGGAAGACGCGGAAGTAGTTGCACTCCGCGCTGCACCTGTACATGCGCGAGCGAGGAGTCATCCCTTCTCCAGCGCCTGGTATTCCATGGCCATGTCCAAGAACGCAGGATTGCGCTCGGCCAGTGCCATGACCTGAGATCTCCAGGACGATCGGAGGGGCGCTCCGAAATACGCCAGCGCGGGGAGATCGGCGGCGGGGGAGAGATCAGCGCTGTCGATCGTCGCTCCCGGCAGATGGAACCAGTGCAGGTGCTTCAAGGGCCGGACCCACTCGAGGTCGGGGATGTGCAGGAGTCTGTCTGTCCCGATGCCTGTGCCGAGCGTGAGATACCTCAGCGCGGTGAGATCGCCGAGTCCTGAGAAATCGGCGAGCCGGAAGGCGTTGGAAAGGTCCACTTCGACGAGATCGGGCAGCAGTCGCAGTGGCGCCAAAGTAGTGACCCGAGCGGCGCCACCCAGGTGGAGCGCCTCGATGAGGTGCAGGTCGGAGAGCGGGCCGAGGTCCTCGTACGGTCCCCACTTCACCGCGAGATAACGCAGATCGGGCAGACCAGAGACCGCGTCCAGGAGTCTCTGGGGGACTCGGGAGCAGAGATAGAGATGAGTGATCGGGGCGTCTCCCGCGGACAGCAGGTCGATCCATCCGTCGAGGATCCGTCGCTTCTGTGCCGCCGTTCGTGCCTCGTCGTCCTCGAGCTGGGTGGCCGAGAGGGCGATCCACGCCTGCCCCGAGTACGACGCCGGATCCCACAGCTCGGTGAAACGATCGAGATGCCGCAGCGGTGGTCGGGAGTCGTCGGTTACGTGGGGAGTGAACATGGATCTCCTCGAGGGCGTGGTGTTCACGCCCATGATGCATGCTCAGTCCTCGAAGAGCGTTCTGCGGACAAGAAGCGGCGCCCCCACCCGGAGGTGAGGGGCGCCGCTCGCGACGGGCGAGGTCAGATCACTTCTTGCCCTGGTTGGCGACGGCCTCGGCGGCGGCCTTCGCGGCGACCGGATCGAGATAGCGGCCGCCCTTCTCGACGGGCTGGAAGTCCTCGTCGAGCTCGTAGACCAGCGGCTGGCCGGTGGGGATGTTGAGACCCGAGATCTCCTCGTCGGAGATACCGTCGAGGTACTTCACCAGTGCGCGCAGCGAGTTGCCGTGGGCGGCGATCAGCACCGTCTTCCCCTCGACGAGGTCGGGCTTGATGCCCTCCTCCCAGTAGGGGAGGAAGCGCTCGACGACGTCCTTGAGGCACTCGGACTTCGGCAGCTGATCGCCGAGGTCGGCGTACTGCGGGTCCTGGTCCTGGGAGAACTCGGTGCCGAACTCGATCTCGGGCGGCGGGGTGTCGTAGGAGCGGCGCCAGGCCATGAACTTCTCCTCCCCGTACTTCTCGCGGATCTCGGACTTGTTCATGCCCTGCAGTGCGCCGTAGTGGCGCTCGTTCAGGCGCCAGTCGCGCTTGACGGGGATCCAGTGGCGGTCGGCCGCGTCCAGGGAGAGGTTCGCGGTCATGATGGCGCGACGCTGCAGAGAGGTGTGCACGATATCGGGGAGGATGCCGGCCTCCTTCATGAGGTCGCCGCCCTCCGTGGCCTCCTGGCGTCCCTTCTCGGTGAGGGGGACGTCCACCCAGCCGGTGAACAGGTTCTTCGCGTTCCAGTCGCTCTCGCCGTGGCGGAGCAGCACGAGTGTGTAGGTCATGGCCCCAGCCTACGCGCGCCGAGGCCGGCCGTGCATTCGGTGGCCATCGGTGGCCACGGGCGGGGTCGAGGCCCGATGCGGCCGACGGGCGCTCGGAGGCGCTGGTGCTGGCCGGCCCGCGGGTCCCAGCCGGGTCGCGGGTCCCGGTCGGGCCGCGGCTCGCCGTCGGACCGGTGCCCGCGTCTCGGGCCACCGGCGCCCACGACCGGCCTCCTGGATATGGTCGGGCCATGACCGCTGTGACCTCCCGGGATCTCACGTCCGTGCCCGTCGTGCTGCTGGATCTGGACGGCACCGTCGTCGAGTCGGCGCCCGGCATCCTCGCCGCCCTCGAGCACGCCTTCGCCGCCTGCGGCGAGGAGCATCCCGGTGCGGAGCGCCTGCAGTCCTTCATCGGGCCGCCGCTGGTGGACTCCTTCTGCTCCGAGCTGGGGATGGACGCCGAGCGGGCCGAGGCGCTGCGCCTGGCCTACACCGACCACTATCTCGTCGAGGGGTACAAGCTCAGCGTCCCCTACGCCGGGATGACGGAGCTGATCTCCGGCCTGCGCGCCGACGGGCGCACCGTCGCGATCGCGACCAACAAGCCCGAGACCACCGCGCGCAGGGTGCTCGAGCACCAGGGCCTCGCCGCGGACCTCGACCTGATCGGCGGCACCGATCTCGCCGCGGGCCGCACCCACAAGGCGCAGGTGATCGCCAGCGTCCTCGAGCGGCTCGGCGTCTCCGCGGCCGACGGGGCCGTGATGGTGGGGGACCGGCTGCACGACGCCGAGGGCGCCGCCGTGCACGGCCTCGAGGCGGTGCTGGTGGGCTGGGGCTACGGCGGGGACGCCGAGCGCGCCGCCGACCTGCCCTACGCCGCGACCGTCCCCGAGCTCCACCGGATGCTGCGCGGCTGATCCTCGGGCAGAGGCTCCGGGTGCTCAGGCCTCGAGCAGTATCGTCACCGGCCCGTCGTTCGTCAGCCCCACCCGCATGTGGGCGCCGAAGCGGCCCGTCGCGACCGTGATCCCGCGCTCGTGCAGCGCGTCGACCACCTGCTGCACGAGCGGCTCGGCGACCGGGGCCGGGGCGGCGCCGTTCCAGGACGGACGGCGGCCCTTGCGCACGTCGGCGTAGAGGGTGAACTGGGAGATCACGAGCACCTGCGCGCCCGTGTCCTGGACCGAGCGCTCGCCGTCCAGGATCCGCAGCTCGGCGATCTTCCGGGCGATCGTGGCGACCTGCTCGGGGCCGTCCTCATGGGTGACGCCGACGAGAGCGACGAGGCCTTCGCCGGTGATCTCGCCGATCACCTCGCCCTCGACCTCGACCCGGGCACCGTCGACTCTCTGGAGCACTGCACGCATGCCCCGATCGTGGCACAGGTGCGGGCTCCGCCGGCGCGGGGTCAGCGGGGAGGGACCGAGGAGATCCTCCGCTCCTGGGTGGGGGAGTCGTCCTCGGGATGCTGGTCGACCGGCTCGGACGGGCGGACCGGCGGGGGAGTGCCCTGCTGCGACGGAGCCTGCGGGGACGCGGACTGCAGCGGCGCCGCCTGCGGAGGGGCGGGCTGCGTCGGTGCCAACTGCTGGACCGGTGCGGCGAACTGCTGCGGCGGCGCGGAGCGGTCAGGGGCGACGTGCTGCTGCGGCGGGGCGGGGCGGTCGGGTGCGGCGTGCTGCTGCGGCGGCGCGACGTACTGCGGCGCGGCCGACTGCTGCGGGGCCGACTGCTGAGCCGGTGCCGAGTGGTGCTGCGGTGCCGCGTACTGCGGTGCTGAGTGCTGCTGTGCCGAGTGCTGCGGCGCCGACGGGTGCTGGGCCGACTGGTGGGGCGCCGACTGCGAAGGTGCCGAGCGCTGCGGCGGAGCGGACTGCTGCACCGCCGAGGAGCCCGACGGGGGTGCGATGCCGGGACCGTTCGGCACGTGCACGCCCTGGGCGGGGACCTGCCGCACGCCCGTCGGCCCCTGCTTCGGATGGGACTGCGCGGCGTGCTGCACCCCCGCGGCCGGACCCGGCTGCTGGGCGGCGGGCCGGCCG
>NZ_KV788794.1:0-2129 GCF_001807385.1 Brachybacterium sp. HMSC06H03
AGCGGGTGTTCGCCTCCTCCACTCCCTTTTTTCATCCCCTCGAACAGGGAGAGGGCCCGTGAGCGCGGAGATTCCTCGGTCACGGGCCCTTCTGCGGGAATCGAGGTGTTTCGCTCAAGCGTGTGCCGGTGCGTCGTTCTCCCGCTGCCAGCGGGACCAGCCGGCGTAGCTGCCGTCGACGTCGATCACCTCATGGCCGGCCCGTCGCAGGGCGTTCGCGGCGACGGAGGCGCGCAGCCCCGACTGGCAGAAGGCGATGACGCCGCCCTCGGCGGGCGCAGGGAGCTGATCACGGTGGAACAGCGCCCTTCCGGCCGAGAGCTGCTGAGCACCCGGGATGGTCCCGGCGGAATGCTCGGACTTGTTCCTCACGTCGAGCGGCACGGCGTCCGGACGGCTCGAGCGCAGCTGGTCGAGATCCGCGGGGGAGACGCGCTGAGGGACGCTCTGCTCGAGCCCCTCGAACGAGGTCACGTATCCGCCGAGCGCGTCGATCCCCACTCTCACGAAATGGATCCTGGATCCTCGCTGCGGTCTCCGCATCCGGGGCGAGGACGATGATCTCGGCGTCGTCGGACTCCGGGTCGCAGGCCCAGCCGATATGGGAGGCGGCCTTGCCCGGGGCGGGGATGCTGAGCGCACCGGGCGCCATGCCCTCGTGCACCGCGGCGACGGGCCTCGTGTCCACGAAGGCGATCGCGCCGGACGCCATCCCCGAGGAGATCTCCGAGGCATCGACGCGGCGGGGAAGAGTCCTCTCGCCCAGCAGAGCCGGCCCGAGGAGGTTCTGACGCTTCATCCGTCCGAAGTAGGCGTGGGCGTCGGGCTGACCGTTCAGGAACTCGTCGACGAAGCCCTGCTCGTCGTCGGCCGCGAGATGCTGAGCCCATCAGGCGAAGCTCCGCTCATAGCCGACCGTCGTGGAGGGCACGGCCCCGAGGGCCTTCCCACAGGCCGACCCGGCGCCGTGGCCCGGGAGCACCTGGACATGGTCGGGGAGGGAGAGGAACACGTCCCGCAGCGAGGCGCAGAGCTGCCGTGCCCCCTCGAAGCGCGTGTCCTGCATGCCGGCCGCCTCGTCCAGCAGATCCGGGCGCCCCAGATCGCCTGCGAAGACGAAGTCCCCGCTGAGGAGATACCCGGGGCTCGGCGCGAAGGCGGTGTCGGTGATGAGGAACGAGAGGTGCTCCGGTGTGTGCCCCGGCGTGTGGCGGGCGGTGAGCGTGACAGCGCCGAGCTCGATCATGTCGCCGTCGTGGAGGCGCTCGGCCGGGAAGTCGTACCGCCAGTCCTCGCCACCCTCCCCCGAGACATAGGCGGTCGCGCCCGTCGCCGCGGCGAGCTCGCGCGTCCCGGAGAGGAAGTCCGCATGGACACGGGTCTCGGTCACGGCGACGATCCGCAGACCGTGATGCCGGGGGAGGTCGAGATAGTCGGCGATGTCGCGCCGCGGATCGACCACGAGCGCGTTCCCGCTGTCCTGGCAGGCGACGAGATAGCTCGCCTGGGAGAGGGTCCTCGTCGTAGAGGCGTTCGAGAAGCACGGACCATCCTGGTGGCTGCGAGGCACGGTGACCGGGCGGGCCGTCCATGTGGCGGAGGACGCACCCGCGCCCGCGGGTACGCCCCGTTCCTGAGGGACACACGGCGGGGGACCGGCGGCGATCGCGGAGAGGACCGGCAGGGATCGCGGAGAGGGACGGGCGTGCCTCGCGGCGCCGAGCGGTGGGCCACGGACCCGGGTGCGGAGGGGGCGAGCGGTGCGCGACGGGAGGGCTCCGGGCAGCGCGCCGGGGGTGGGCGGGATGGGACGAGGGTGGTGCGCCGCTGCGGCGGCGCCGGGTTCGTGGTGCCGAGCACCGTCGGTTCCCGGAGCCTGGGAGCCCCGTGAAAGCAGTCACGCATGATGCCGTTACCCGAGAGTCAAGGGCGTGCTCTGGCTTAGAGTCGCCGGGAGACAAACGCATAGGGCGCACAGGGCGAGACGAAGAGGCGGGCGGTCCAGGTGGCTGAGCACAGCAACAACGGGAGCGACCGCGGCCGGGACGACTGGGGTCGTGGCGGTCGGCGGCGGGACGAGCAAGGCTCGACGCCTCGATCCGGCGCGCCCGCCGGCGGCCGCGCCGGGG
>NZ_KV788795.1:0-4460 GCF_001807385.1 Brachybacterium sp. HMSC06H03
GGAGGCCGCCGCCGACCGCTGGGCCGCGGCCTGGTCGACCTGGGTCCCGGGGGGGCTCGGGGACCGCGGGCCCGGCGACCCTCTCGTGCGCCTGCTCGGGCACCTGCCCGGCAGCGGCTCCCTGCTCGTCGAGGTGCTGGTGTTCGCCGCGGTGCCGGCCGCGGCGGTCGCCGCCTGGTGGGCCTCCGGCGCGATCACCCGCGCGGTCGGCGCCCGCCTCGTGCTCGCCTGCGTCTGGGCGCTCGCCCCCTCGCTCCTGACCGCCCTCGCCGTCGGCGCGTGGCCGCTGCTGGCCGTGCACGTGCTGCTGCCGCTGCTGGCCCTCGCGATCGGCCGGGCGATCGGCCTGCCCCACAAGGTCTCCCAGGCCTCCGTCTCCGCGGCCGCCGCAGGCGGTCTGCTGCTGCTGGTGATCGGGGCGGTGCAGCCGGTGCTGGTGCTGCTCGTCGCGCCGGCCCTCGCACTGGTCGCGATCGCCGCGCCCGGTCGGCGCCTGCGCCTGCTGTGGGTGCTGCTGCCCTCGCTCGCGCTCCACGCGCCCTACCTGCCCGCCTACCTCGGCCACCCCCGCACCCTCCTGGCCGTCGCCGGCGTGCCCGCCGCGGCGGGCGAGGCGAGCACCCGGGACCTGCTGGGACTGTGGCCGGTCGCCCCCGACCTCGCCGCGCCGTTCGCCGGGATGCTCGGCGAGGACGCCGCCGGACTCCTGGTGCTGCTTCCCGTCGCGCCGGTGGTGCTCGGCGCCCTGGTCTCCCCGCTGCTGCGCGGTGCGGCCGGCCGCGCGGGTCGGCTGAGCCTGCTCGCCACCGCCGGCTGCGCGCTCGCCGTGCTGGCGGCCCGCTCCACCGGGACCTCCGTCGGCCAGGGACAGGTGCTGACCCCGCCGCTGCACGCCCTGCTCAGCGCGGCCCTGCTCTGCCTCGCCCTCGGCGCCGCGGCGACCTTCGACACCCTCGCCCGCCGCCAGGAGGGCGACTCGCGCCTCCGGCGCCTGCTCACCTCCGTGATCGGTGCCCTCACCGCCGCGGCCTGCCTGCTCACCGTCGTCGGCGGGATGGCGCTGCTTCCCCGCGCGCTGCAGATCGGGCGCGTGGAGGGCGGGGAGGTGCCCGCGGCCGCCGCCGACCAGGGCCGCACCGAGGCCCGCTCCCGGGTGCTGGTGCTGGACCAGGCCGAGGACGGCGCGGTCGCCGCCCGCCTCGTGGTCCACGGCGAGGACACCGTGATCCAGCACTCCGCCCTCGTCGACGCCCGCCACGTCGAGGCGGCGCTGGCCGGCGAGCCCGTCGACGACGATCCCGCCTCCGCCGCACTGCGCGAGGAGGTGGCGGCGATGCTCTCCGGCGGCGCCCAGGAGGGCACGGACCTTGCCCATCCCGCGATCGCCTACGTGGTGGTCCACGGGGACCGCGAGAGCCGGCCCGAGCTGATGAGCACCCTCGACAGCTCCCCTCTGCTCGAGAAGGTCACCGAGGGCTCCGAGGGCGGGACCTGGCGCGTGATCGACGCCCTGCCGCGCGCCGTCGTCACCGGCGGCAAGGAGCCGACCGTCCTGGACAGCGGGGTCGTGGAGGCGCAGGGCGAGATCGCCTCCGCCGAGGAGGAGCGCACCGTCGTGCTCTCGGAGCGGCACGACACGGACTGGCGCGCGAGCCTCGACGGCACCGAGCTCGCCGCGGTCGAGGTCGACGGCTGGGCGCAGGGCTTCACCGTCCCGGCCGGGGCCGGGGGAGAGCTCGAGATCCACCGCCACCAGCCCGCCCGACCGCTCTGGCAGCTGCTGCTGTACGGCGCGACCGCGGCCACCGCGCTGATCGCGATCCCCTGGCGGGTCCGCACCCGCACCGCAGAGGAGATGTATGGCTGAGCACGCTTCCAAGGCGGAGGCCGAGGACCGCACCGGGACCGCCCGCGGGACGGGACCGGTGCGCGCCGCGCACGGTCGGCCCGCACGCCTGCTGCTGGGCATCGCCGCGATCGTCCCGCTGCTGCTGGCCGGCGGGGCGCTCGCCCTCGCCCCGGACCGCGAGCCCTCCGCGGCCGAGCACGTCGCGACCACGGCGAGCCCCGGCCCCCGCAGCCTCGCCTGCCACGGCCCGCTGCAGGTGCCCGACGAGGCGCTGCAGACGGGCGGCGACGCCGCGCTCGCGGTCACCCCGCCCACCCCGTCGGTCTCCCTGCGCACCGTCGCGGCACAGCCCGCGTCCTCCGTCCTGTTCGGCGAGGTGAGCGGATCCAGCACGCAGCAGGACGCCGAGGGCGCCGTGCCCGCCCCCGCGATCACGGCCGCGGACGCCGAGGGCGAGGAGCTGCCCGGCGATACCGCCTCGACGGATCTCGGGCTCGCGGTGCAGACCCTGCGGGACGTGCGCACCGCACCCCAGGTCACGGCGCAGACCTCAGAGGGCGGTCGTCCCGTCGCCGACGCCGTCCAGGGCACCTGGACCGCGTCCGGGGACTTCCGCTCCCTGTCCATGTCCCGCTGCGCGGAGCCGACCACCGAGGCGTCCTTCCTCGGCGTCTCCACGCAGACCGGGGACAGCTCCGTGCTCGTTCTCTCCAACCCCTCCGACCGCCCCGCCACCGCCTCGGTCCAGCTGCGCACCGCCGACGGGCCCGCGGCGATGGAGGGGCGCAGCCAGGTCGTCGTCGCGCCGGGCGACGAGGAGCGGGTGCTGCTGGAGTCCGTGGTGCCGGGGGAGGACGCGGTCGGCGTGGATGTCTCCGTGCTCGGCGTGCCCCTGTCCCTGCACGTGCAGACCACCGAGCGGGACGGGCTGACCCCCGGCGGCGCCGAGATCCTCGATCCGCTGCCCGCCCCCGCGCAGGAGCTGGTCATGCCCGGCGTGGACGTCGCCGGGACCGCTCCCACCCTCGTGCTCTCGAACCGCTCGGGCTCCACCGTCACCGCGGACGTCGAGGTCCTGGGCGCGGACGGCGCCGCCTCAGGGGCATCCCCCGCGCAGATCGAGGTCCCCGCCGGCGCCGTGGTGCCCACCGCCCTCGAGGGCCTCGCCGGCGGCACCTACGCGGTGCAGGTCTCCGCGGACGGGCCGCTCGACGCCGTCACCCGCAGCGCCCGCACCGGGAAGGATCTGCCCGGCGACACCGTCGGCGCGCCGGTGGACTTCACGCTCGTCGCCCCCGCGCCGGCGCTGGGAACCCATGCGGTCAGCGCCCTGCCCGGGCAGGGCGCGACCGGTGCGCTCACCCTCACCGCTGACGAGGACACCGAGGCCCGGGTGATCCCGATCGGCGCCGACGGTGCGGCCGGGGAGCCGATCGCGGTCGATCTCGCCGCAGGCGCGACCAGCACCCTCACCCACGAGCAGCTCCGCCTCGGCGGGGAGGGCGCCGCGGCCCTGTCGATCGTGCCCGAGGTCCCGGGCGCGGTCCACGCGAGCTGGACGCAGCGCCAGTCCGACGGGGCGGGCGGCGTGCTGCTCTCCACGCTGCCGGTCCTGCCCGACGCGGGCGACGTCGACAGCGTCCCGGTCGTCCTCACCGACTGAGAGGCGCTCCCGGTCCCACGACAGCCGCTCCGCGACGGCCCGTCCGCGACCGCCGCGCGGAGCGCTCGTGCTGCCATCACCGTCGCACGGTGCGCGCACCGCGCCGGTCCCGCGGCGGCTCAGAGGTCCCAGGCCTCCGGGTCGACGTCCTCCGGCGCGATCGAGAGCAGCGAGCCGATCTGCTCGGACAGCACCTGCCGCACCAGCATCTCCAGCTCCGTCGAGGTCACGCAGCGCGTCTCCAGCGGCCGGCGGTAGACGATCACGCGCGGCGGGTGCTCCCGGGTGCCCGGCACCGCACGGCCCAGCACCACCTGGGCCTCCTCCCAGGGCGCCGGATCCGCCGACGGCACCTCCTCGACGAGCACCTGCAGGTGCGCGAGACGCCGGGGGAACCGCTCGGTGAGCGCGGCCCCCGCATCGGCGACGAGTTCGTCGAAGCGCTCCCGGCGCGTGCGATGGCCGGGCAGGTGCGGGGGGATGAGGTCCCAGCGCCGGCCGCGGCCGCGGCGGTCGCGGCGACGCGGGCCGAGAGGTCCTCGCGGGGCGGGGGCACGGCCGGGTTCGAGGTCCATGCCGTGCACTGTAGCCCCGCCTCCGCAGTGCCGGACCCCACCCTCCCCTCCCACGGGCGCGCCGCGCCCGCCGGGCCCGCGACCTGCGTACACTGCTGTGCGTGCCAGCTCGTGAATGCTCCCGGACCGCCTGCTCGCAGCCGGCAGTCAGCTCCCTGACCTTCGTGTACCAGGACTCGACCGCGGTGCTCGGCCCGCTCTCCCGCCTCAGCGAGCCCCATGCCTACGACCTCTGCCACGAGCACGCCGCCCGCATGACCCCGCCGCGCGGCTGGGAGCTGCTGCGGGTCGCCGGCGGCGAGGACGTCAGCGACGACCTCGTCGCCCTCGCCGACGCCGTGCGCCGCCCCGTGCTCGACGCCTCCGGCTACTC
>NZ_KV788796.1:0-1698 GCF_001807385.1 Brachybacterium sp. HMSC06H03
TGGGCGCCGCGGCGGTGCCCCGCGAGGTGCGGTTCCTGCCGCCGGGCGCGGCGAGTTCGGCGCCGTCGGGACCCGACGGCGAGGGGCCCGCTCCGGAGGGAGAGGGCCCCTCGGGACGCGGTGGTCCGGTGGACGGTCCGCTCAGCAGTCCGGGACGCTGACCGGCACCGCGGTGACCGCGAGCCCGCCCATGGCGGTCTCCTTGTACCGCTCGGACATGTCCTTGCCCGTCAGCCGCATCGTCTCGATGACGGTGTCGAGGGAGACGAAGTGCTCGCCGGTGCCGCGCAGCGCGAAGCGCGCCGCGGTGATCGCCTTGACCGCCGCCATCGCATTGCGCTCGATGCAGGGCACCTGCACCAGACCGCCGACGGGGTCGCAGGTCAGGCCCAGGTTGTGCTCCATCGCGATCTCGGCGGCGTTCTCGACCTGGGCGGGCTTGCCGCCCATCACCTCGCACAGCGCCGCGGCCGCCATCGAGCAGGCCGAGCCCACCTCGCCCTGGCAGCCCACCTCGGCGCCGGAGATCGAGGCGTGCTCCTTGTAGAGCGAGCCGATCGCCCCGGCGGTCAGGAGGAAGCGGACCGCGATCTCGTCGGGGTCCACGCCCTCGATGTAGTTGGTCGCGAAGAAGAGCACGGCCGGGATGATCCCGGCGGCCCCGTTGGTCGGCGCGGTGACGACGCGGCCGCCGGCGGCGTTCTCCTCGTTCACGGCGAGCGCGGCGAGGGAGACCCATTCGAAGGAGTTCATGGGCAGGCGCGCCGGGTCCTCGGCGGAGAGCGAGTCGTACCAGGAGGCGGCGCGGCGCTTGACCTCGAGCCCGCCGGGGAGGATGCCCGGGGTGCGGATGCCGCGCTGGATGCAGTCGTCCATGGTGCGCCAGATCCTCAGCAGGCCCTCGCGGATCTCCTCGTCGTCCCGCCACTGCCTCTCGCGCAGCAGCATCGCGTCGGAGATCGAGATGCCCCGGTCCTCGCACACCCGCAGCAGCTCGGCCCCGGTGGTGAAGATGGTGCGGCCCTCGTCCTCCGCGGCGACCTCGGCGATCGAGCGGTCCATGTCCGCCTCGTCGACGACGAAGCCTCCGCCGACGGAGAACATCGGACGGCGCACGAGCTCGGCGCCGCCCGCGTCCTTGGCGATGAAGGTCATCCCGTTGGAGTGCTGGGGCAGGAAGGTCAGCGGGTGCAGCACGATCGAGGAGGGTCGCAGCGACACCTCGAGCCGGCCGTCGAGCAGCAGCCCGCCCTCGGCCTCGATCCGCTCGACGCGCTCCCTGCCCGCGACCGGGTCCACGGTCTCCGGGTCCGAGCCCTCCAGGCCCATCACGATCGCGGAGAGGGTGCCGTGCCCCTCGCCGGTCGCGGCGAGCGAGCCGTACAGGTGGACCTCCACCTCGGCGACCTGGGGACCCGTCTCCGGATCCGAGAGCACCTCGTGCGCGAACTGCGCCGCCGCCCGCATCGGCCCCACCGTGTGGGAGCTCGACGGGCCGATGCCGATCTTGAACATGTCGAACGTGCTGATGCTCACCGCAGTCCTCCTCGACGTCCTCGTCGTGTCGGTCGCGCCCGCCGCGCGTGCGGCCGGGCACTGCGTGCCGTGACCGGGGGTGCTCTCCCCCGACGCGTCACGGCACGACGATCATCGTCCCCCGTGCCGGCGCGGGCCGCGGCTCGGCGCGCCGGAGCGGCT
>NZ_KV788797.1:0-10540 GCF_001807385.1 Brachybacterium sp. HMSC06H03
TGGGCCGACGGATCGGCGCCGACGGCCTCGCAGTCCACCCTCCGCGCGTGCCCGCTCCCGTCGTCCCGCCCGCGCACGCCTCACCCGTCCTGCCTCCCCGTCTCGCTACGCTGGCACGATGATCCTCACCCCGGACCAGGCACCCGTCGGCTCCCCGCGCCCCGCCCGCCCGGGCGGCGAGCTCGAGCCGATCACAGCCGTGCGCTACTCGACCGAGGCGGGGGAGCGCGCCGAGCAGGCGCTGCCCGCCGAGGCCGGAGCGGCGGGGATCGTCGGCCGCACCATCGCGCCCGGCGAGGTGCTGCGCTGGTTCGTGCACCCGGTCCTTGACGAGGAGCTGAGCTGGGGCGCGACCCATGTCGCGCTCGACCTCGTCCTCGACGACGGCTCCCGCCTCTCGCAGCACGAGCCCCGCGACCAGCACGGCTCCCTCGCCACCGCCCGCGGCCTCGGCGAGGCGAGGATCCTCTACGCCGACCAGTGGAACGACGTCCAGGTGGGGCTCGAGGCGCTCGTCGGCCGCCGGATCGAGGAGGTGCTGGTCGAGGTCGACGTGCCCGAGGACCACGAGGCCGATCTCCTCGAGGACCTCGAGTCCGAGCCCGGGGAGGCCGCGCCGCCCGCCCCGCTGCACGGCTGGATCGACGGCCCCTCCCTCGCCGTGCCGCCCGCGGACCCGCCGCTCGAGGACCCCGTCGCCTGGGTCGACACCCGGCGCGGCACCCGCTCGGCCTTCGAGTTCTCGCGCGGGAACACCCTGCCGATCACCGCCCTGCCCAACGGCTTCGCGAAGTTCACCCCCGCGACCGACGCCCGCACCCGCCGCTGGATCTACCAGCACCACCGCACCCATCTCCAGGGCCTGTCCCTCACCCATCAGCCGAGCCCCTGGATGGGCGACCGCCACCAGCTGGTGATGATGCCGCTGCTGGGCGAGAGCCCGGACGCGAGCCCCGCCGCGCGCGAGCGCGCCTTCACCCACGAGGACGAGACCGCCCGCCCCGACCTCTATGCCGTCGCCCTCGAGGGCGGGATCGGGATGCGGCTCGCGCCCACCGACCACGGCGCCGTGTGCGAGATCTCCCTGCCGGAGGACTCCGGGCCCGGCCACCTCCTCCTCGAGGGCGTGGACGCGCACAGCCGCCTCGACGCCGCCGGCGCCGTCTTCGACGGGCGGGTCCAGGGCTGGATCGACTCCTCGCCCCAGGAGGGGTACGACCGGGCCGACGGGGCGACCCGCATGTTCGTGCTCGCCGAGGTGCAGCCCGCCCCCGTGCGCGTCGGCCGCGCGGAGGGCGACAGCGGAGGCAGCGTGCTCAGCTTCGCGCCCGGCACCCGCACCGTCACGGTCCGCCTGGCGACGAGCCTGCTCGGCCAGGACCAGGCCCAGCGCACCTTCGCGCTCGAGCTCGCCGGACGCACCCTGGAGCAGGTCCGCGAGCAGGCCCATGCCATGTGGACCCGCCGCCTGCAGGTGCTCGAGGCGCCCGGCGCGACCGCCCCGCAGCGCCGCACCCTGTACGGCAGCCTCTACCGCCTGAACCTCTACCCGTCCTCCCACTGGGAGAACCGCGGCACCGCCGAGGTGGTCGAGCCCGTCCACGCGAGCCCCGTGCTGCCCGTGCGCGGCGCGGCGACCGACACCCGCACCAACGCCGAGACGGTGCCGGGGCGGATGTACGTCGACCACGGCTTCTGGGACACCTATCGCACCGCCTGGCCCGCCTACGCCCTGCTCTACCCCGAGCTCGCCGCGGAGCTCGCCGACGGCTTCGTGCAGCAGCACCGCGAGGGCGGCTGGATCGCGCGCTGGTCCTCACCCGGCTATGCCGACTGCATGACCGGCACCAGCAGCGACATCGCCTTCGCGGACCTGCAGGTCAAGGGCGTGCCACTGCCCGATCCGCAGGCGACCTACGAGGCCGCGCTGCGCAATGCGACCGTCGCCCCGCCGCAGCCCGAGGTGGGCCGCAAGGGCGGGGAGACCGCCGTGTTCCGCGGCTACGTCGCCACCGACGCCGAGGTGGGGGAGAGCGTCTCCTGGAGCCTCGAGGCGCACATCAACGACGCCGGCATCGCCGCGCAGGCGGCGCTGCTCGCCGAGCGGGCCGAGGCCGAGGGGGACCGGCTCCGCGCCGAGCGGCTGCGCGGCGAGTCCGCTTATCTCGCCGCGCGCAGCGCGAACTACGCCCTGCTGTTCGACCGGACGACGGAGTTCTTCCGCGGCCGACGCTCCGACGGGGCCTTCGCCGTCCCGGCCGAGGAGTTCGACCCGCTGGAGTGGGGAGGGGACTTCACGGAGACCAACGGCTGGACCTTCGCCTTCCACGCCCCGCACGATCCCGAGGGCCTCGCCGCCCTGCACGGCGGCCGCGACATGCTGCGCGGCCGGCTCGAGCAGTACCTGGACACGCCCGAGCGCGCCGACCGCCGCGGCACCTACGACACCACCATCCACGAGATGGTCGAGGCGCGGGCGGTGCGGATGGGCCAGTTCGGGTTCTCCAACCAGCCCGCCCATCACATCCCCTTCCTGTTCCACCACGTGGGGGCGCCGGAGGAGGCCTCCCGGATCGTCCGCGAGGTGCAGCGGCGCCTCTTCGTCGGCGAGCAGATCGGGCAGGGGTATCCCGGCGACGAGGACAACGGCGAGATGAGCGCCTGGTGGCTGCTGACGGCGCTGGGGCTGTACCCGCTGCAGCTCGGCACGGGCCGCTATCACCTGGTCGCGCCGCTGTTCGAGACGGTGCGGGTGCGGCCGCTGGGCCGGGAGGGCTTCACCCTCACCGCGCACGGCGCGGGCGGGGCGCCGGCCGGCGCCGAGGACGTCTGCATCACCGGGATGCGGGTGCGCGGCGCGGAGCGCGCGGACTCGTGGATCGACCACGCGGACCTCCGCGGGGAGATCGAGGTCGAGCTCGGCGCGGAGCCCGGTGACTGGGGCACGGTCCCGCCCTCGCCGACCGCGCCGGGGCAGCGGCCGCAGCCGCTGTGGGACCTCTTCGCCGCGGACCCCTCGCAACCGCTGCTGGACGACGACGCCCGCACCGAGCTCGTGCTGGAGACGGCGAGCGCCGTGCTCGACCTGCCCGAGCTCGGCGAGCCGATGCAGGCCCGCTTCCTCACCCTCACCTCCTCCGCGGAGACGGGCGGGGACCCGATCGCGTGGCGGCTGGAGGGCTCGGACGACGGCGAGAGCTGGGAGGTGCTCGACGCCCGCTCCGCGCAGCGCTTCGAGTGGCGACGCCAGACCCGCCCCTTCGAGATCGCCTCCCCGCGGCCGTGCCTGCATCACCGCCTGGTGGTGACGACCTCCGAGGGCCCGCTGCGGCTGGCGGAGCTCGAGCTGCTCGCCTGAGCGGGCACCGGCCGCCGCACGAGCCCACCGCGCCCCGAGAGCGGGGTGCCCGCACGGCGGTCGATCAGCACCCACGGCAGGGTCATCGCCGCCCACACCGCGGCGATCAGCACCGCCTCGACCAGCAGGTACTGCGGCCACGGCCCCAGCAGGTCCAGGATGCTCGGCCCGGCGGGCGCCCGGTTCAGGTAGCCGTAGTTCGCGCCGGTGAGGGTGTTGCCGGTGACGGCGATCCCCGCCCACAGCAGCGTCGCCGCGTAGGCGATCCCGTACCCGCGCCAGGTGGGCCGGTAGCCGAGCCCCCACACCAGCACCACCGGGGCGAGCACTCCGGCGCCGTGCGCGATCCAGTACTCCGCGAACTCCAGCGGCACCCACACGAAGTAGTTCAGGTCCGGGGTGAGCACGGACTGCATGTTCAGCGTCAGCCCCCAGAACCAGCACACCACCACCGCCCAGCGCGCCTGCGTGATCAGGGCGATCGGGACCAGGAAGCGCAGCGCATCCGAGTAGTGCAGCGGCAGGGACTCCTCGAGGTTCCACGCCCAGGGCATGAACCCCCATGCCGTCCAGGCCGTGGAGTTCGCCAGCAGCGCCCAGCCCGCGACCCGCAGCGCCCGGTCCACCCGGGCGCTCTCGCCGCGGCGCGCCCGGCGAACCAGGACGACGGCGGCGAGGACGAGGAGCACCAGCATCGCGAGGTGCGCGCCGCCGTAGGCGGGCATGTGCCCGATCGCGGGGGCGGCGAGGAGCGGGTCGTCGGGGGCCGGGCCGGGGCGGTCCAGATGCATCGTCGGCTCTCCTCGTGGTCGCTCGGCCCCGCCCCGTCGTCGGGGCGCACGGGCAGAGCATACGGAAGCGCCCCGCCGAGGCGGGGCGCTTCTGCACGTCTGGGGGCGGGTCCTCTCAGGCGGCGGCGCCCTGGCGGCGCAGCCCGATCTCCTTGAGCAGCGTCACGAGCGCGGCGGCGACCACCGTGCCGACCAGCAGCGCGAGCACGAAGCCCCACACCGGGCTGATCGCGAAGGCGACGAAGATGCCGCCGTGCGGTGCCTGCGAGCCGACGCCGAACGTCATGATCAGCGCGCCGGTGACGGCGCCGCCGGTCATCATCGAGGGGATCACGCGCAGCGGGTCCGCGGCGGCGAAGGGGATCGCGCCCTCGGAGATGAACGCCGCGCCCAGCAGCCAGGCCGTCGTCCCGTTCTCCCGCTCCACGGGGGAGTAGAGGCGGCGCCGCACCAGGGTGGACAGCGCCATCGCCAGCGGCGGCACCATGCCGGCGGCCATCACGGCGGCCATGATCTCGAACGCGGCCTCGGTGCCCTGGGACAGCCCCGCGGTCGCGAAGAGATACGCCGCCTTGTTCACGGGCCCGCCCAGGTCGAGGCACATCATCAGCCCGATGATCACGCCGAGCAGCACGGCGGAGGAACCGGACATGCCCGTCAGCCCGTCCTGCAGCGCGGTCATGAGGGCGGCGAGGGGGCGGCCCAGGAACAGCAGCATCAGCCCGCCGACGACGAAGGTGGTCACCAGCGGGATGATCACCACCGGCATCAGCCCGGCGAGCCAGCGCGGCGGGGTGAGGGTGGTGAACCACAGCGCGATCAGGCCCGCGAGCAGGCCCGTGATGAGACCGCCGAGGAAGCCGGCGCCCACGGCCACCGACACCGCGCCGCCGATGAAGCCGGGCGCGATGCCGGGCCGGCCGGCGAGGCCGAAGGCGATGTAGCCCGACAGCGCCGCGACGAGGAAGCCCATGCCGAGGTTCCCGAGCGTGAACAGCACCGCGCCGAGGTAGAGGGCGAGGCCCGCGCGCTCGGTCTGCGCCATGCCGGTCGCGCCCTCGTACTCCTGGTGCCCCGGCAGCGAGGACAGCGAGAACCCGGTCGCGACGTCCTGGGCGACGAAGGCGACGTCGAAGCCCGCGAGGAGGAACCCGAGCGCCATCAGCAGGCCGCCCGCGGCGACGAAGGGAATCATGTAGGACACGCCCGTCATCACGGCGCCCTGGATCGGGCGGGGCCAGGACTGGGATGTGCCGCTCTCCGCCTTCTCCGAGGTCGCGCCGCCGGCCTGCACACGGCGGGCCGACGGGTCGGAGGCCGCGGCGACCGCCTCGTCGATCATCTCCCCGCCGTGGGAGATCGCCCGTTTGACGGGGTGCTCCACGAGGGGCAGGCCCGCGAAGCGCTCCCGGCCCGAGATGTTCACGTCCGCGGCGACGATCAGGGCGCTCGCACGAGCGATCTGCTCGTCGGTGAACGGGGTGATGCCGCCGGAGCCCTGGGTCTCCACGTGCAGCTCGATCCCCTTGTCCTTCGCGGCGTTCTCGAGGGACTCGGCGGCCATGTAGGTGTGGGCGATCCCGGTGGGGCAGGAGGTGATCGCCAGCAGCACGGGGGCGTCCGCCGACGGCTCGTCCGACGGGGCGGTGCTCGACGCGGCAGCGCTCGCCGAGGCAGCGCTCGCCGAGGCGGAGCCGGAGGTCGGAGCGGCGGTCGAGGCGGCGCCCGTCCCGACCGCTGCGTCGGCGGGCTCCTCGGACGTCGCGGCGCCGGCGGCCTGCGCGTCGGTCCCCGCCTCCTCGGGGGCGACCACGTCCATGACGAGCGCGGAGACCTCCTCGGGGGTGGACGCCCCGCGCAGCGCGGCGAGGAACTCCGGGCGGATCAGGGCGCGGGAGAGCTGGGCGAGGAGCTCCAGGTGCTGGTCGTCGGTGCCGGCGGGCGCGGTGATCGCGATGATCAGATCGGCCGGTCCGTCGGCGGAGCCGAAGTCCACCGGCTCGCTCAGCCGCACGAGCGCGAGCGCCGCCTCGTGGACGGCCTCGGTGCGGCAGTGGGGGATCGCGAAGCCGCCGGGCATGCCGGTCGCGAAGGACTCCTCGCGCTTCAGCAGACCGGCCTCGAGGCCGTCGCGCTCGGCGCGGCCGGTCGCGGCGACGATATCGGCCATCATGCCGATCACGGCGTGCTTGTCCCCGGGCGGGGCGACGTCGAGCCTCACCAGCTCGGGGGTCATCAGCGCAGCGGACATGGGGGTTCTCCTTCGAACGGGCACCCTGGCGGGGCGGGTGGAGCGGGTCAGAGTCGGACGACGGCGGAGGCGTCGATCCGCACCTGGTCGGGACGGGGGATGGTGGTGCCGGCCAGGCCGACTGCGGCCGTCCCGTACGCGAGGGCGCGCGCGAGCCGGTCGGCCGGGGCCTCCTCGAGAGCGCGGGCGATGAGATAGCCGGCGGTCGCGGAGTCGCCCGCGCCGACGGTCGAGACGACGGGCCCGGGCGGGACCGGGCAGTACCAGGCCGCCCCTTCGGTCGCGAGGAGGCCGCCGGCTCCGCCGAGGGTCACGAGCACCGCGCCGACGCCGCGGTGGTGCAGGTCCAGCGCGGCCTCCGCGACAAGGTCGAGCCGTCCCGCCGCCGCCTCGGCCTCGAGCGCCGCACCGTCCGCGCCGAGGATCTGGCCGAGCTCCTCGGCGTTGGGCTTGAGGAAGTCGGGGGCGGCGCGGTCCAGCGCTGCCGCGAGCGCGGCGAGCGGGGCGTCGGAGGTGTCCACGCCCACCCGCGCGCCGCGCTCCCGCAGTGCGACGACGAGGCGCACGTACTCGTCCGCCGGCAGGCCGGGGGCGAGGGAGCCGGAGAGCATGACGCTGTCCCCGGGGCCGGCGACGGCCAGCAGCAGCTCCTCGAGGGCGGCGACCTCGGCCCGGTCCAGCGTCGCACCGGGCTCGTTGAGCTTCGTGGTGGTCTCCGGGGTGGAGAGCACGGTGAGGTTCGTGCGCACACGGCCCGCGACGGGGCTCGCCCGGTGGGGGAGGCCTTCGGCCTCGAGCAGGTCCAGCAGCGCATCCTGCGGCCCGGCGGGGAGGACGGCGGTCACGGGAAGCCCGGCGCGGTGCACGCCCAGCGCGACGTTGATCCCCTTGCCACCGGGCTGGAGACCGTCGGCGCCGATGCGGTGCACGCCGCCGGGGATCAGGGGGCCGCCGATGTCGACGGTGCGGTCGAGGGAGGGGTTCGCGGTGAAGGTGATGATCATGCGGTCAGCACCTCGATCCCGGCCTCCTCGAGGTCGGCCGCGAGCTCGGCGGGCAGGCCGTCGTCGGTGACCAGGGCGTCGATCCCGGCGGTCGTCGCGAAGGTGACCAGATGACGCGTGCCGGCCTTCGAGGAGTCCGCGAGCACGATGCGTCGTGACGCGCAGCGGGCCATCGCGGACTTCACCGCTGCCTCGTCGGGGTCCGGGGTGGTGAAGCCGGAGGGGTCGAAGCCGTTGCAGCCCAGCACGACGAGCTCGGGATGCAGCAGGCCCACCGCCTCCACGGTCCCGGCGCCGACGGCGGCCTGGGTGGTGGGGCGGACCCGCCCCGGCAGCACGTGCACCTCGAGATCGGTGTGCACGAGGGCGCCCTGCGCGATCGCCGGGGCATGGGTGATCACGGGGCCGCGCCGGCCGCTGAGGTGAGGGATGAGCTCGCCGACCGTGGTGCCCGCATCGAGCATCACCGCGGCGCGGGGATCGGCGGGCAGCAGGCTGGCGGCGGCGCGGGCGATGCGGCGCTTGGCTGCGACGTTGGTGGTGCGGCGGGCCTCGAGGTCGGGCTCGACCTCGGCGGTGCTCGGAGGAACGGCCCCGCCGTGGACCCGCACGAGCAGCCGCTCGGCGGCGAGCTGGTCGAGGTCGCGGCGCACCGTCTCGGTGGTGACGTCGAAGTCGACCGCGAGCTCGGTGACGGTCACGCGGCCGCTCGCCTCGAGCAGCTCGAGGATGCGGCGCCGGCGTTCACGGGCGTACATGGGGCACCTGCTTCGTCGGAGGTCGGACGGGGGCCGTCGCGGTGCGGGGCCGTGGACGGCCCGGCGGGATGAGAGCACCATACGCGCGAAAACCACAGAGAACAACAGTGGAAGTGCCTTTGTTTCTGTGGATGGGGTGAGGTGGGTCGGGCGAGGGGCGAGAGCGCCTCTAGAGTGAGCGAGCCGTCCACTCCCAGGAGGAACGATGACCCCGCCGGACCAGACGCCGCGTGCGAGCCAGCGTGCGAGCCAGACCGCGAAGGCCGCCGACGAGTACGCCGCCGAGCGGCGGGTGCGCCACTTCACCAGGCGCGACCAGGCCAAGCGCTTCCTCGACGAGGTGAACTACCCCCACAGCATCCATCCGGTGCTGGTGCCGGGCGTCTCCGTGGAGGACCAGAAGGTCCGCTACGGGATCGACAAGGTCATCGTCGGCGTGGTGGGCGCCGTGATCATCGGCTTCGTCGCCTGGGGCGTGCTCGCCCCGCAGCAGGTCTTCGACATCTCCGGTGCGGCGCTGGCCTGGGTGATGCACAACCTCGGCTGGGTCTTCAACGTCCTCGCCATCGGCATGGTGATCCTGCTGCTGGTGATCGCCCTGTCCCGCTACGGCCGGATCCCGCTGGGCCTGGACGGGGAGAAGCCCGAGTACGGCACCGCCTCCTGGGCGGCGATGCTGTTCGGCGCCGGCATCGGCATCGGCATCATCTTCTTCGGACCCTTCGAGCCGCTGACCTACTACCTCTCCCCGCGCCCCGGCGCCCCCTACGACGCCGGCTCGATCGCCGCGATCAAGGGCGCGATCGCGCAGTCCGCGCTGCACTGGGGGATCAACGCCTGGGCGATCTACGCGATCGTCGGACTCGCCGTCGCCTACATCTCCTTCCGCCGCGGGCGGGTGCCGCTGATGAGCGCGATCGTCGCCGGGCTCTGGGGCGGGGACTCCTCCTCGCCCGCCAGCCGCGTCATCGACGCGCTCGCGATCATCGCGACCCTCTTCGGCACCGCCGCCTCCCTCGGCATCGGCGCCCTCCAGGTCGCCCGGGGCGTGGAGATCGTCGGCGGGCTGCCGCCCACGGGCACGGCGCTCGCCATGGTGATCATCGGCGTGCTGACCCTCGGCACGATCGCCTCGGCGGTCTCCGGCGTCGCGCGCGGCATCCGCTGGCTGTCGAACATCAACATGGCGCTCGCCCTCGTGCTGGCCGTCTTCATCTTCGTCGTCGGCCCCACCGTGTTCCTCATGAACATCATCCCCGGAGCGATCACCGAGTACTTCGGCACCCTGCCCGACATGCTCGGTGCGAACATGTCCGAGGGCGAGGACATGCAGACCTTCCTCTCCAGCTGGACCACCTTCTACTGGGCGTGGTGGGTCAGCTGGGCGCCCTTCGTCGGCGTGTTCACCGCGAAGATCTCCCGCGGCCGCACCATCCGACAGTTCGTGCTCGGCGTGCTGCTGATCCCCTCCTCGATCATCGTGCTCGCCTTCGCCGTCCTCGGCGGCACCGCGATCTGGCTGCAGCGCCGGGCCAGCGAGCTCGACGCCGCCGGGAACACCGTCGGCATCGCCGACCCCGATCGCGCGATCGCGCCCGACGGGACGATCGAGTCGCTCCCCGCCCCGGAGGAGATCTTCTTCGCGGTCGTGGACCAGCTGCCCGGCGCCGGCATCATCTCCGCCGTGGTGATCGTGATGCTCGCGATCTTCTTCGTCACCTCCGCCGACTCCGCCTCGCTGGTGAACTCGCAGCTGTCCCAGAAGGGCAATCCCGCCCCGAACCGCCTCATCACCGCGTTCTGGGCGCTGTGCATGGCGGGCATCGCCGTGGTGATCCTGCTGTTCGGCGGGCAGAACGCCCTGCAGGGCCTGCAGAACCTCATCGTCGTCTCGGCCCTGCCCTTCGCCGTGGTGCTGGTGCTGATGGCGGTCGCGCTGGTCAAGGAGCTGCGCAACGACCCGATGACGATCCGCGAGCACTACCAGGAGGCCGCGGTCGAGAACGCGGTCAAGGCGGGCGTGGCGGAGTACGGCGATCACTTCGCCCTCGCGATCGAGCCGACCGCCCCGGACAGCGAGTACGCCACCGGCGGCGAGTTCGACTCCACCGCCCCCGAGGTCACCGAGTGGTACGCCCGCACCGACGAGGACGGCAACCCGATCGACTACGACTATGAGCGGGGCGTCTACCTCGACGCCGACGGCAACCCGCTGCCCGACGAGGACGAGGGCGCGGACCCCGGGGCGGACGATGCCGCGGGGGACGACTCCGCGGAGAGCTCGCTAGAGGAGGCTCCCGAGGACGGCGACGGGCCCGCACGGCGACCGGGCGGAGGCGCCGGGCGGAGCTGAGGCGCCGGGCCGGCGGCAGTGCGGG
>NZ_KV788798.1:0-2289 GCF_001807385.1 Brachybacterium sp. HMSC06H03
CTCCCGCGGCCTCGGCGGACCAGGCCCCGGCGGCGCAGGCCCAGGACGCGGCCGCGCACGGCGGCGACGCCCCGAGCGACGTCACCGGTGATGCCTGGGGCGACGACGGCGTGGACGAGGTGACGCGCATGTCCGTGCCCGAGGACCTCGGCGACCTCGAGACGACCCGCATCTCGCCCGCCCATCTCGCGCCCGTGAAGAAGGTGCGGCTGACCACCGACGACGGCGCCGAGCGCGTCGTCGAGAAGGCCGTGGTGGTCGGACGCAACCCCTCCTCGCCCTCCGGCGAGGTGCTCTTCGTGATGAAGGACGACACCCGCTCCGTCTCCAAGACCCACCTGCGCATCGACGGCACGGGGGAGGAGCTGCTGGTGACCGACCTCGGCTCCACCAACGGCTCGACGATCCTGCGCGAGGACGGCTCCCGCGAGAACCTCGTGCCGGAGACCCCCACGGTCCTCCCGGCCGGGGCCCGCCTCACCCTCGGGGACCGGACCCTGTCCGTGGAGAGGGTGCAGTGATCGACCGCTCCCTCTCCGACCCGGACCTCGAGGGCACCGTCCGCGTCGTCTCCGCCTCGGCCACCCACGTCGGCCATGTGCGGGCGACGAACGAGGACAGCCTCCTGACCGCCACGCCGATCCATCTCGTCGCCGACGGGATGGGAGGGCACAACGCGGGCGAGGTCGCCAGCGCGATCGCGGTCGAGGAGTTCGAGAAGCTGACGCTCCAGCAGAACGTCACCGTCGAGCAGCTCGGCGACGCACTGCACACCGCGTCGGTGCGCATCGGCGAGCTCGGCGGCGAGTCGACCCTCGGCGCCGGCACCACGGTCGCACTGGTCGCGACGATGGTGCTGGACGGGATCGGCTACTGGGTCGTGATGAACCTGGGCGATTCCCGGGTGTACCGCCTCTCTGGGGAGATCTTCGAGCAGGTCAGCGTGGACCATTCGGTGGTCCAGGAGCTGATGGACCGCGGCGAGATCTCGGCCGAGCAGGCGCGGATCCACCCCTACCGGCACATGGTCACCCGGGCGCTCGGCGCCGGGCCGGAGTCGGATCCCGACTACTGGCTGATCCCGGCGGAGGGCGGCGACCGGATGCTGATCTGCTCCGACGGGCTCACCGGCGAGGTCGACGACGCGTCGATCGAGCGGATGCTGCGCCGACCCACCGATGTGCGCACCATCGCCGAGGACCTGGTGCGCCGCGCGCTGGACGGCGGCGGGCACGACAACATCTCCGTGGTGATCGTCGAGGCGGTCGAGGTGCTGGGGCAGCCCGGCGCCTCCGAGGACACCGCCGGCGGCACCTCTCCCGCGGAGGACGAGTTCGAGGTCGACGAGGACACGCTCCCGCGCCCCCTCGCGGACGGTGAGGGCCGGGCATGACGACCGAGGACACGGCGTCCGCCGCGGCCTCCCTGCTCGGCCTCGGCACCTGGACCCGACAGGGCCCGGCGACCCTCGTGGTGCGCGAGGACCGCTGGGTGGTGCTCGTCCCCGGGCTGCGCAAGCAGGTGACGGAGGCGGCCTGGGAGGTGCTGGGACGGCGCCCCGAGGCCGAGGAGTTCGTCGATCAGCTGGTCGAGGCCGGTGATCTGGGCAGCGCGGACAAGCTCACCGCGCTGCTGTTCGGGGTCCACGACGGGCAGAGCGCGACGGTCGGGGTGAAGGGCTCCACGCCCCTGGCCGTCTACACGGCCGAGGGGGCGCAGATGGTCGTCGGCACCGAGGAGCAGCCGCTGGTGATCAGCTCCTTCGAGGGGGTGCGCCGGGTGGCCTTCGGCGACCTCCCGCCCGAGGAGCCCGTCGGCGCGCCGCGCGTGGTCTCGGGCATCGTGCCCGTGCGCGGCTTCGTGCACATGACCGTCGACCCCGCCCAGCTCGAGGAGCCCGACCGCGCCGCGCTCGCCGAGCAGGTGGAGAAGGACGGCCGCTCGATCGAGACGGAGGAGGCGAAGAAGCGCCGCGCGGAGCGCCCGGCGCCCACGCCCTCGAAGCCCTCGACGACCGCAGGGTCCGGCTCGAGCTCCTCGTCGATCCGCAGGCCCTCCGTCGCCACCCGCAAGCCGGGCGAGATGCCGCCGTCGCTGTCCCGCGGCGGATCCTCCGCGTCCTCCTCGCGCCCCGCGGCCGCGGAGGAGGCGTCCTCGGGACCGAACCTCTTCGCGGGCCTCTTCGGGAACGACGCCTCGGCCGCGTCGCCGGCACCGGCCTCCACCCCTGCTCCGACGGCGACTCCGGTCCCCGCTCCCGCCGCCCCCGGGCAGTCGACCGCCGGCCCC
>NZ_KV788799.1:0-1273 GCF_001807385.1 Brachybacterium sp. HMSC06H03
GGTCGCGTCGTCGAGCGGGCTGAGCACGGTCGTGGCCTCCGGGTCGTCGGCCCCCGGCAGGGCGCCGGCGACCAGCGCCGGGGCGCGCCCGGCGACGACCGCCGCGATGTCCCGGGAGAAGGCGACGGCGCTGGGATAGCGCTGCTCGCGGTCCTTGGCCAGGCCCGTGAGGATCACCGCGTCCATCGCGGGGGTGACGGCCGGGTTGAAGGCCGAGGGCGGCTGCGGGTCCTCGCGCACGTGCTGGTAGGCGATCGAGACCGGGGTGTCGCCGGTGAACGGCGGGCGCCCGGTCAGCATCTCGAACATGACGCAGGCGGCGGAGTAGATGTCCGAGCGCGCATCGACCAGCTGGCCGCGCGCCTGCTCGGGGGAGAGGTACTGGGCGGTGCCCATCACGGCCTGGGTCGCGGTCATGGCGCTGGTCGCGTCGGCGACCGCGCGGGCGATCCCGAAGTCCATCACCTTCACGGCGCCCGCGGAGTTGATCATGATGTTGCCGGGCTTGATGTCGCGGTGCACGATCCCGGCGCGGTGGGAGTACTCCAGCGCGCTGAGCAGCGCGGCCATGATCTCTCCGGCCTGGATGACGTCCATCGGGTGCTCGGGGTCGATGTACTCGCGCAGGGTGCGTCCCTCGACGTACTCCATCACGATGTACGGGATCGTCACCTCGGAGCCGGTGATCGTGGTCTGCTGCTCCTCGCCGGTGTCGTACACGGCGACGATCGAGGGGTGGTTCAGGGACGCGGCGCTGTGCGCCTCACGCCGGAAGCGCTCCTGGAAGTTCGCGTCCCGGGCCAGGTCGGAGCGCAGCACCTTCACCGCGACCGTGCGGTGCAGGCGCGTGTCCTCCGCGAGGAACACCTCCGCCATGCCCCCGGTCCCGAGGATCCTTCCCAGGCGGTACCGACCACCCAGGATCACCGTCTCTCCGCTCACTCCACACCCGTCCTCGTGCCGTGGCCGACACCGATCGATCCGACCATCGTAGTTGCTGACATCGCCTCGTCCGACGTCGTGCCCAGGCCCGCCGGCGCCGAGGCGTCGATCGCGCCGAGGGGCAGCAGTCCCAGGCCGCCCGCGACGGCGACCGCGATCGCGACGACCACCAGGATCACCAGCACCAGGCCCGGCACCGACATCCCGCCGACCCGCCGCCCCGTGCTCGTCCCGCGCACCGTGCGCGAGGAGGCCGCGGTGTCCACGTCGTCGTAGGCGCCGCCCGAGAAGGCGCGCTCGGCGCCGTCGGCGGCGGACGCCGCCGAGGCCG
>NZ_KV788800.1:0-6508 GCF_001807385.1 Brachybacterium sp. HMSC06H03
GCCTCGCGGAGCGCGGTCGCGGCGCGGGCGCGGGCGGTGTGGCCGCGGCGGCGCTCGGCGATGGAGCCGTCCTCCCCGCGGGCCTCGTCGATCCGGGTGCGGTCCGCGGCGAGCGCACGGCCGGTCTCGTCGATGCCGGTGCGCTCGCGGGCGACCTCGAGGGCGAGCGCCTCCTTGGCGCGCGTGGCCTTGCCGGTCTCGGCGTCGAAGGTGTTCAGCTGCGTCTCGAGCTCATCGGCGCGAGCGGCGGCGGTGGTCGCGGCCGTGACGGCGGCAGTGCGGGTCTCGACCTCGGTGCGGGCGGTGTCGGGGGTGTGGTCCCCGGCGTCCTCGCGCAGCGCGGAGAGCTCCCGCTCGGCGAGGGCGAGTGCCTGTGCGTCGGCGGCCTGCGCCTGCTCGGCGGCGCGGCGGGCGGCCTCGGCGGCCTCGACCTGCTCGGGGCTGACGGCGTCCTCGGAGGGGCCCGCGGGATGGGGGTGCTCGTGGGAGCCGCAGACCGGGCAGGCGGCCTCGTCCTCGAGGTCGGCGGCGAGCTCGGCGGCGATCCCGGCGAAGCGGCGCCGACGCAGCGTGGCCTCCTCCTCGGCGCGGGTGCGGGCGGCGCGGAGGGAGCGCTCGGCCGTCTCCTTGACCTTCGCGACGGCTTTGACCTGGCCAGCCGCGGCGGTCGCGGCCTTCAGCACGTCCTGCGCGGCGGCGAGCTCGAGCCGCGCCTCGGCGAGACCCGAGGCGGCGGTGCGGGCCTCCTCGCGCGCGGTGACGAGGGCGGAGCGGGCGGCGGGCCGTTCCTCGAGCCGGACGGTCGCAGCCTTCAGCTTCTCCTCCCGGGCCGTGAGTGCCTCGCGGCGGGCGTCGAGCTGCTTCTCCCGCTCGGGCAGCGCGGTCTCGAGGTCGACGAGGTCCGTGAGGGCGCCGGCGGCGCCGGTCGCCTCGTCGGCCGCGGCGGCGAGTGCGACGGCGGGGTCCTCGGCCTGCTCCGCGAGGAGGTCGACGAGGTCGGGGTGCGCGGGTCGCATCTCCTCGGCACGCGCGGCGAGGGCCTCGATCGCGGCGGAGGCGGCCTGGGCGGCGGTGTCGCGTCTCCGCAGCACCTCGACGACGGGGCGGGCGGTCTCGTCGCGCTCGAGCGCGGCCGACGCCTTCGCGACCTCGGGCTTCTCCGTCTCGAGGCGGGTCGCGAGCTGGTCGAGCGCGCGGCGGCGGTCGATCCGGGTGCGGGCGGTGCGGGCGGCCTCGGCGGCGGTCCGCGCGGTCTGCTCCACCTCCTGCGCGGCGGCGGAACCGGCGGCGGTCTCGGTCGCGCGGGCGGTGACCTGCCCGAGCTGGGCATCGGCCGCGGAGGCGAGGGACTCGAGGCGCAGTGCGGCGGCGTGCTCGGTGAGCGCGGCGCCCTCCTCGTCCTCGAGGGCGACGGCCTCGGTGAAGCGCGCCAGCGCCGTGCCGAGGGTCTGCTGGGCGGCGTCGACCTGGCGCTTGGCCTGTTTGCGCATCTCCTCGAGCTGCTTCTCGACGGCGGCGTAGGTCTCGGTGCCGAAGACGCGCTGCAGCACCTGCTGGCGCTCCCCGGTGCCGGCGCGGAGGAAGCGGGCGAACTCGTTCTGGGGCAGCAGGACGGTCTGGGTGAACTGCTCGCGGGTGAGGCCGACGGCGCGCTGCACCTCGCGGCCCACCTCGTCGAGGCGGCTGGCGATCACCTCGCTGCCGTCGCCGGCGCCGGCGGTGTCGGCGATCGCGGCGGGCAGGGCCTGCGGGGACCCGATCCGCCACATCAGGGCCTTGGCCTGCTCCTTCGTGGTGCCGGTGCCGCGCAGCTTGGGGCGCTGGAACTCCGGGGAGCGCCGCACGCGGTGCAGGCCCGAGGGGGTCTCGAAGACGAGGTCGACGATGCTCGGCTCCGTCGGCGCGGCGAACTGGGAGCGGATCCGGTCGGCGCTGGTGGCGGAGCCGGCGACCTGCCCGTAGAGGGCGTAGACGATAGCGTCGAGGATCGTGGACTTGCCGGAGCCCGTCGGCCCCTCGAGCAGGAAGGTGCCGGAGGCGCCGAGGGCGGCGAAGTCGATCTCGACGGTGCCGGCGAAGGGGCCGATCCCGGTCATGCGGAGGTGGTGGAGCTTCACGAGGCCTCCTGCTGGCGGCGGACGGCGGAGTAGGCGCGCTCGAGCACGTCGTGCTCCGCCTCGGTGGGGTCGCCGCCGGTGACGTGGGCGAGGAACTCGTCCATCACCTCCAGCGGGTTCTGCTCCCGGCGCACCACCGGGGTGCCGGCGCTCGCGGCGCGGCCCTCCGGGGCGTACTCGGTCAGCAGCAGGTGGGGGTAGGCCTCGCGGAGCTGCTCCTGCAGGTGGGCGGGGCGGGCGGGGTCGGTGACGACGGCCTTCAGCCAGTCCCCGGCGTGCTCGTCGCGACGGGCGAGGATCTCCTCCAGGGTGCCGCGCAGCTCGGTGAGACGGCGCGGGACGGGGGTCTCGATGCGGCGCACGGCGACCTCGGCCCGCTCCCCGTCGGCCCCGGGGGCGCCCAGCTCGACGAGGAGGACGGACTTGCGGTGGCTGCGCTCGGAGAAGGAGAAGGCGAGCGGGGAGCCGGAATACCAGGCGGGGGCGCCGACGCTGCGGGTGAGGTCCTGGCAGCCGTGGAGGTGGCCGAGGGCGAGGTAGTCGATGCCGCCGAGCACCCCGGCGGGGACGGAGTCGACGCCGCCGACGGAGAGGTCGCGCTCGGAATCGCTGGCCTCGCCGCCGGTGACGAAGGTGTGAGCGAGGACGACGGTGCGGGCACCGGGCCGGGCCGCGGCGCGCTCACGCACCTGGTCGAGGGCCGCGCGGGTGACGGCCTCGTGGCTGCGGGGCAGCGGCTCCTCGCCCTCGCGAGCGAGCTCGGTGCGAGCGCGGTCCGGCTCGAGATAGGGCAGGCCGAAGAACAGCACCTCGCCGTGCTCGTCCTCGACGGAGACGGGATGCTCGATCCCGGGCAGGTCGGTGAGCAGGTGGATGCCGGCGCGCATCAGGGAGCGGCCGAAGCCGAGCCGCTCCGGGGAGTCGTGGTTCCCGCTGGTGAGGACCACGGTCGCGCCGGTGTCGGCGAGGCGGGCGAGGGCCCGGTCCAGGAGGGTCACGCTGCTCACCGCGGGCACGGCGCGGTCGTAGACGTCGCCGGGGATCACGACCACGTCCACCCCCTCGGCCTCGACGAGGTCGACGAGCCAGTCGAGGAAGGCGGCCTGGTGCTCGTGCAGGTCGACCTTGTGCAGGGTGCGGCCCAGGTGCCAGTCCGAGGTGTGCAGGATCTTCATGTCATCGAGCGTAGGGGTGGGGTGCGACGGACGAGGGACGGGCGCGCGGCATCAGAAGGGCGGCGGACCGTACTCGCCCCATCCCTCCGACGGCGGTTCCGGGAGCTGGGCACGGGGTGGTGGAATCTCGCCGCGCGAGGTCGTCGCGGTCGGCGGAGGCCCGGGCGGAGCCTGGGTCTGCAGGGTCGGTTCCTCGACCTCCGGCATGGTGAGCACACGCCGACCAGCGAGATGCTCCGGCGGACTGTTCGGGCTGGTCACGGGGCTGCCGACGTGGGTGCCGCGCAGGAATCCGGTCCAGGCGGCGGTGAGCAGCTCGACCATCTCGAGGCTGGCGTGGTCGAGGTCGTCGAGGACAGTGACGGCGTCGCCGTGGCGGCCGACGGTCCAGCGGGTGCGGCCGGGCTTGCCTGCCTGCGTGGGGAGCCGGGTGGGGTCCAGCAGGCCGTTCGTCTTGTCGAGGTGGTGCTGCCAGCACAGGAGGTGCAGGTTCTCGACCTCGGTGGCGCCGCCCTCGCCCGGGGTGCCGCGGAGGCACTCCTCGATGTGGTCGCACTCGGAGGCCCAGGAGGTGGGGCGCGTGCATCCGGGGACGGCGCACTGCCCGTTGCGGAGCCGGAGGTGCTCGAGCATCGCGGGGGTGGGGGTGACGCGGTCGGCCGGGAGCGGGAGGAAGGCGCCGCTGCTCGCGCTGGTGAGGACGCGGTGCCAGACGGTGCAGCTGCCGGCGAGGGAACGCGCCATCGAGGGCGGCAGCGGGGTGACGCCGTCGAGCATGCCGGGCTGGTCGGAGGCGCCGAGCAGGGTCAGCACGGGCACCGTGACGTTGAGGCGGAACCGCTCGGCGGGGACGGCGACCCCGTCGACGTCGAGTTCGGCGGTGTCGATCAGGGCGTAGCGCAGCCGGGGGAGCGGAAGGGCCCGGCCGGTCTCGAGGACGACGCCGTCGGGGTCGTGCGGGATCGGTGTGCCGTCGCGGAGCGCCACACGCTGCGCCGCCTGGACGGCGCGGGCGGACTCGTCGATCGACTTCCACCGGGCGAGGATCTCGGGGATCGGGCCCGTGATCCTCAGGGTCCCGGTGCCGGCCTCCGCGCCGGGAAGCAGCTCGACGGTGCGCTCGAGCGCGGCGACGGGATCGGGACGGCTCTCGCGCTCGGCGAGATGCTCGATGAGGGCGCGCAGGAGCGTGAAGAATCTTTCCGGACTGATATCCGTGGACCATGTCGAGATCACGGCATCGAGATCCCTCCTGGAGGATTCGGAGAGCTTCTGCGAGGCCTTCAGCATCTTCTGGAACCAGGCCGACGGCATGCTCCCGGATTCGAGGTTCTCGAGGGTGCGCGGGAAATGGTTCACGGCCTGGTATGCGTCGCGCAGTCGCCAGCTCGCGGCACTGCGAGTGACCCGGAGGCCGAGTGCGGCGCGGAGCGTCTCGACCTCGTCGAGCTCGCAGGCGTCCTCGTACTCGCCCTCGAACTCGTGCAGGGCGGCGAGGGCGCGGTACTGCGCAGCGAGCGCGAGGGCAGTGGCGCGCTCCGCATCCCACACGCGCTGCGCGGCCTCGCTCAGGGCGGGGTCGTCGGCGCAGCCGCCGAGATCGGGCAGCGCGTCACGAGTACGAGCCTGGCGTGCGCCGACCCGGCAGAAACGCGCAGGAAGCGACGCGATCAGGGCATCGTCGGCGGGGTCCGGGGAGGTGGCGGCAGGGGCCGACGGCGATGCCGTCACCGCCGGCGACGAGGCGGGAACCGAGGGCAGGGAGACCTCCCATGCGGAGGTATCCGGTGCGGCGGCATCCGACCGCTCGGAACGCACTGCGTCGCGCGCGCCGTCGGCGATCTCATCGCCCGGCGAATGCTCCGGCTGCGTGATGCTCATCGGCCCCTCCTCCCCGTCCGCGTCAGCGATGCGTCGATGCACCGCCCTTCTCGATCCGACCCCTTCACAGTAGTGACCGACAGCGACAGAAGAAAGGCCCGGGAGGAATATGTGGATAACTTTCTCATCGAGTGCTGCATTCGGGCCGTCACACACCTCGCCATCCACACCTTTCCTCCACAGAACCCCCTTTTCCACAATGTCATCCACCGGTTCTCGAGCGGCCGCCTCGCCTGTCGGACCCCTGCGGTAGAGGGGCATCGACCCCGGACATCCCGGCCCCTCCGCCGCCGCCTGGCCTACACTCGGCCGCTGGACACGGGGTGCGCCCGAGGCGCTGAGATCACACCCGTGGAACCTGATCTAGTTCGTACTAGCGAAGGGATGTCCGCATGAGCTCGGATCCTTGCACCCTCTTTCCCGCTGCCCTCCCCCGCGTCGCCGCGCCGGATCGGCCTGCGTCCCACCGGCCCGCACCCGACCGCCCCGCGCCGTCGGCCCCGCGCGTGCTCTCGATCGCGGGCACCGACCCGACGGGAGGCGCCGGCACCGCGGCGGACCTCAAATCGATCACCGCCGCGGGCGGCTTCGGCATGGTGGCGGTGACCGCGGTCGTCGCGCAGAACACCCACGGAGTGAGCGACATCCACATCCCTCCCGCGCAGTTCCTCGCCGCGCAGCTCCGCGCGGTCTCCGACGACGTCGAGCTCGAGGCGGTCAAGACCGGCATGCTCGGCACCGCCGAGATCATCGAGGCCGTCCAGACCTGGCTCTCCGCCCATCCGCCGCGAGTGCTCGTGGTCGACCCGGTGATGGTCGCGACCAGCGGCGACAGGCTGCTGGAGCCCGAGGCGGAGCAGGCGATGATCCGCTTCTGCTCCCTCGCCACCGTGGTCACCCCGAACATCGATGAGCTCGCCGTCCTCACCGGCGAGCCCCGCGCGCACGACGAGGACGAGGCCCTCGCCCAGGCCGCCCGCTGGTCGGAGGCGACCGGCGTCGCGGTCGTGGTGAAGACCGGGCATCTCGACAGCCGCGA
Organism: Brachybacterium sp. HMSC06H03; assembly: GCF_001807385.1. NCBI lineage: Bacteria > Bacillati > Actinomycetota > Actinomycetes > Micrococcales > Dermabacteraceae > Brachybacterium > Brachybacterium sp. HMSC06H03. Next base: position 6,213 of record NZ_KV788800.1, read on the forward strand.
GGTCACCAACACCTGGATCGGGACCGACGGTGCCCGCCACCCCGTGCACTCGACGCGGGTGGACACGACGAGCACGCACGGCACCGGCTGCTCCCTGGCGGCGGCGCTCGCGACCCGGCTCGGCGCCGGTGAGGACCCGGCCACGGCGCTCGCCTGGGTCACCGACTGGCTCCACGAGGCGATCCTGCACGGCGCAGAGCTGCAGGTCGGGAGCGGGAACGGCCCCGTCGACCACGCCCACCGGGCACGGCGGCTCGCGGCGGCGGGTTCGGCCGCGCCGTGGGTCGCCGGCGGCG
>NZ_KV788801.1:0-1673 GCF_001807385.1 Brachybacterium sp. HMSC06H03
GCGGCGCTGGCCGCGGGCGCCGCGGGCACCGTCGCGCTCAGCTCCTGCGGGACGAGCGCCGCCCCGCCCGGCGCCACCGAGATCGACTACTGGCTGTGGGACGCGAACCAGCTGCCCGCCTACTCCGCCGCGATCGATGCGTTCATGGCCCAGAACCCCGACGTCTTCGTGCGGATCACCCAGCTGGGCTGGGACGACTACTGGACGAAGCTCACCGCGGGCTTCGTCGCGGGCGCCGGCCCCGACGCCTTCGCCGACCACCTGGCGCGCTTCCCGGAGTTCGTCAGCCTCGGCGTGATCGCACCGCTGGACGATCTCGCACCGCTGGCCGACGTCACCGCCGACCGCTTCCAGGACGGCCTGCAGGAGCTGTGGACCGGCCAGGACGGGAAGCGCTACGGCATCCCGAAGGACTACGACACCATCGCGGTGATGTACGACAAGGGGATGCTCGAGGAGGAGGGGCTGACAGATGACGATCTCGCGAGCCTGGACTGGAACCCCGAGGACGGCGGCTCCTTCGAGCGCCTGCTCGCCCGGCTCACGATCGACGAGAACGGCGTGCGCGGCGACGAGGAGGGCTTCGATCCGACGCGCGTGGCGCGCTACGGCATGGGCGCCGACACCGGCATCGACTACGTCGGCCAGTCCACCTGGTCCGCCTTCGCCTTCTCGACCGGCTGGACCTTCACCGACGCCGACACCTGGGGCACGACCTTCCACTACGACGACGACCGCTTCGCGGCGACGATCGACTGGTTCTTCGGGCTCGTGGACAAGGGCTTCTTCCCGCCCTTCGGCATGTTCGGCGACTCCAGCCCCGTCCAGACCCAGGTGCAGTCCGGGAAGGCGGCGCTGGGCCTGGCCGGGTCGTGGATGATCTCGACCTGGGCGAACCTCGAGGGCGTCGACCTCGGGATCGCTCCGCTGCCGACGGGGCCGATCGGCACCCCGATGTCGATGTTCAACGGCCTGGGCGACTCGATCGCCGCGCAGTCGGAGAACAAGGAGGAGGCGGCGCGGCTGATCGCCTTCCTCGCCTCCGACGAGGCGCAGCGGATCATCGGCGAGCGCGCCCCGTTCTTCCCCGCGACCGACGTGGGCACGGAGACCGCGATCGCGGCCTATGCGGATCGGGGCCTGGACGTCACCCCGTTCACGGACCGGGTCGCCGAAGGCGAGACCGGCCGGTACCCGCTGGTGGAGAACTCCGCCGCGATCATGTCGATCATGCAGCCGGCCTTCGACCAGTGCTGGATGCGGCGGATCGACGGCGCGGACTTCGCGGCCTACAACGAGCGGGTCAACGCGCTGTTCCAGTGACGGATGCGTCCACGTGACGTCCATGCCCGGGCTGCGATGCCCGGGAGCCGGGGCGTCGGCGGCGGGGTCGCTCAGACCTCGCCGCCGACGAACTCCTGGATCGCGATGACCGCGGCGCCGCGCGCCCACTGGTCGAAGTCCCCGCCGAGCTCTCGCAGGACGAGGTCCTGCTGCGCGATGGGGAGCGAGGCGCGCAGGGTCCGCTCGAACTCCCCGTCGGCCGCGAGCACCAGGTCGATCGTCTCCCCGCCGAGCACGATCGCCTCGGGGTCGACGACGGCGACCACGGCGGCGGCGGCGCGCGCGAGGGTGCGGGCGAGGTCCGCGCTGAGGGCGCGGGCGGCGGGGTC
>NZ_KV788802.1:0-11306 GCF_001807385.1 Brachybacterium sp. HMSC06H03
GAGCCGGCCGAGGCCGCCGACAGCGCCGAAGGGCCCGAGGCCCCCGAGCGATGGCGGATGCCGCGGCTGCGGCCCGACAGAGGCAGCGGCATCGCCGCGGTGCGCGTGCCCGTGGGGGAGGCGCCGGGGCGCGGTGCCTGCTCCCCGGTCCCGGAGCCGGCGGGCCGCACCCGGTTCTCGCCCGTCCAGTCGTGGTCCTCGACCCGCGTCACCGGGATCGCCCCGGTCGTGAAGCGCGGCTCGACCCCGCGCTGGATCGCCTCGAGGATCCGCGCGACCGCCGCCGCAGAGCGGGGACGGTTCGCGGGCGCCTTGGCCAGCATCATCATCACCAGCCGCCGCAGGTCCGCGCCGATCGCCTCCGGGAGCTCCGGCGGCTGCTGCTTGACCTGCGCCATCGCGATCTCCACCTGGCTGGAGCCGGTGAAGGGGCGGCTGCCCACGAGCATCTCGTAGGCGACGATGCCCAGGGCGTAGATGTCCGAGAGGGAGGTGGCCTGCTTGCCCATCGCCTGCTCGGGGGAGAGGTACTGGGCGGTGCCCATGACCAGGCCCGTCTTCGTCAGCCGCGCCTGGTCCTTGCTGCGCGCGATCCCGAAGTCGGTGATCTTCATGGACCACCCGTCCTTCTCGTCGACCAGCACGTTCTCGGGCTTCACGTCGCGGTGCACGACGCCCTTGGAATGGGCGGCGTCCAGCGCCCGGGCGAGCTCGATCATCAGCTGGACCACGCGCTTCTCGGGAAGCCCGCCGGGGTTCTCCTCGATGATGTCCGAGAGGGGACGGCCAGGGCACAGCTCCATCACGATGTAGGCGCGGCCGTCGAGCTCGCCGTAGTCGTACAGCGCGGCGATGCCCTCGTGGGAGAGAGCGGCCGTGTGCCGCGCCTCGGCCCGGAAGCGTTTGAGGAAGCCCTCGTCGCCGGCGTACTCCTCGCGCAGCACCTTGATCGCGACATCGCGCTCGAGCTCCTGGTCGCGGCCCTTCCAGACCTGACCCATTCCGCCCGTGGCGATGAGCGAGGTGAGCTCGTACCGTCCTTCGAGCACGAGCCCCGGTTCGGTCCTCATCGCTGGATCACCGCCTCCATCACGTCACGGGCGATCGGTGCCGCGGTGCGCGACCCGTATCCGCCCTCCTCGACCACGACCGCGACCGCGATCTTCTGCTCGTCCGTCTGTCCGTACCCGACGTACCAGGAGTGGGGGGAGCGGTCCTCGCCCCACTCGGCGGTGCCGGTCTTGCCGCCCACCTCGACGCCGTCGATCGCCGCCGCCGAGCCGGTGCCGTCCTCGACCACGCCCACCATCATCTGCCGCATCTGCGCGGCGTTCGCGGCGGACAGCGGCTGGCCGACCTCCTTCGGGGTCAGCTCGGAGACGGTGGAGAGGTCGCCCGTGCGCACGGCCTGGACGAGCTGCGGCTGCATGACCACGCCGTCGTTCGCGAACGCCCCGCCGACCATCGCCATCTGCAGCGGCGTCACCCGGGTCTCGTACTGCCCGATCGAGGTGGTCGCCAGCTGCGCGTCGTCGAGGCCCTCGCCGATCCGGGAGGGCGTCACGCCCATCGGGATCGAGAGGTCCTGGCCGAAGCCGAACTCCTCGGCGGTGCTGCGCAGCTGGTCCTGCCCGATCTCGACGCCGAGCATGCCGAAGGAGGTGTTGCACGACTGGCGCAGCGCCTCGGCGAGCGTGGACTCGTCGTCCGGGCCGCACGGCTCCTGGCGCCCCTCGGAGAAGTTGTTCATCGTCGACGAGGAGTTCGGCAGCTCGTACTTCCCGGGGCCGGGGATCACCGACTCGGCGGTGTAGTCGCCGGTCTCCAGCGCCGCGGAGGCCGTGACGAGCTTGAACGCCGATCCGGGCGGGTAGAGGTCCCCGCCGATCGCACGGTTGGTCAGCGGCCGCTCGGGGTCCTCGTTGAGCGAGGACCAGGCCTGCGAGACCGCGCCGGTGTCGTGGGAGGCGAGCTCGTTGGGGTCGAAGCTCGGCGCGGAGACCATCGCGAGGATCGCGCCGGTCTCCGGGTCCAGCGCCACCACGGCGCCGCGCCGGCCGTCCAGCGCGTCCCAGGCCGCCTGCTGGGCGGCGGAGTCGAGGGTGAGCTCGACGCTCGCGCCCTGGTTCTCGCGGCCCGAGACGACATCGGCCAGGCGGTGGTAGAACAGCGAGTCCGCCTCGCCCGAGAGGGTGTCGTTCAGCGAGCGCTCGATGCCGGTGAAGCCGTAGACCACCGAGTAGTAGCCGGTGATCGGGGCGTACATCGCGCCGGGGTCGTAGGTGCGCAGGTAGCCGTAGGTGTCCTCGGACTCCTGCGAAGTCGCGATCGCGTGCCCGTCCACCACGATCGGTCCGCGATGGCGGCCGTACTCGCTCTGGAGGGTGCGCTGGTTCTGCCCGTGGGCGGCGAGCCGGCCTTGGGCGATGACCTGGAAGTAGGTGGTGGAGGTGAACAGCAGCACGAAGAGCACGCCGACCACCAGCCACACGTGGCGAAGGGGCTTGTTCACGCGATCGCCTCCTGGCCGGTGCGGGCGGGGGAGCCGGGCAGGGTCCCCTCGACCTGGCGGGCGGCGGGGCGCCGGGCCGCGTCGGACAGGCGCACCAGGATCCCCGCGATGATCCAGTTGCACACCAGCGAGCTGCCGCCCGCGGCGAGGAAGGGGAGGGTCAGGCCCGTCAGCGGGATCACCCGGGTCACGCCGCCGACGACGACGAACACCTGCAGCGCCATCACGAAGCCGAGCCCCCCGGCGAGCAGGGTGCCGAAGCCGTCGGAGATGCCGACGGCCGCGCGGATCGCGCGCTGGACCAGCAGCAGGTACAGCAGCAGCAGCGCGAAGGCGCCGACCATGCCCATCTCCTCCGCGAAGGAGGAGAAGATGAAGTCGGACTCCGCGTGCGGCACCATGTCGGGCCGCCCCTCCCCGAGGCCGGTGCCGACCAGACCGCCGTTGGCGAGCCCGAACAGGCCCTGGCTGATCTGCTCGCAGGAGGAGAAGTTCTCGCCCGAGAGCGGGTCCAGCCAGCAGGTGATGCGGGTGCGGACATGGCTCATCTGGGTCGCGGCGAAGACCGCCGGCGGCAGGAACATCACCGCCCCGATCACGAGCCAGCTCAGCCGGTCGGTGGCGACGTAGAGCATCACCACGAACAGGCCGAAGAACATCAGCGAGGTCCCCAGGTCCGTCTCGAAGACGAGCACCGCCATCGCGAAGCCCCAGGCCACCAGGATCGGGCCGAAGTCCGACCAGCGCGGCAGATGGATGCCCAGCACCTTCGGGCCCGCGAGCGCGAGGGTGTCGCGCCGGGCGACGAGATAGCCGGCGAAGAAGACCGCGAAGGCGATCTTCGCGAGCTCCGCGGGCTGGAAGCTGAAGCCCGCGACGGAGATCCAGATCTTCGAGCCGTTGCGGGCCGAGCCGATCACGGGCACCAGCGGGAGGAGCAGCAGCACGCCGCCCGCCACGGCGCTGATCCAGGTGTAGCGGCGCAGCCATCGGTGGTCGCGCAGCAGCACCAGCAGCGCCGCGCACAGCACCACCCCGATCACGGCCCACAGCATCTGGCGGTCCGCGCTCGCGGAGCTGCGCAACCCGTAGATCTCGTTGGCGGCGTGGACGGACTCGATCATCGTCACGCCCAGGAGGTTCAGCAGCACCACGATCGGCAGGATCACGGGATCGGCGTAGGGGGCGCGCCACATCACGGCGATCTGGAGCACGGCGACGAGCACCAGCGCGCCGATCCCGACCTGGAGCAGGTTCGCGGGCAGCTCGTCGAAGCGGCCCAGCCCCACCAGGGCGTAAGCCCCCACGCCCACCGCCACCGCGAGGAGCAGCAGCAGGGCCTGGATCAGGCGGCGCGGCCGTGCGGTGTAGGAGACGATGGTGGCCACTACGTCGCCTCGCCCTCGTCGGGGGAGCCGGCCGTGGGCGGCCGGTTCGCGGCCGCCGCCTGCTCGAGACGGTCGATGATCTGGTCGGCGCCCTCGCGGTCGGAGGCGCTGATCGTGCTCTCGACCTGCTGGCGCGTGATCTCGGGGAGGTCCTCGATCTCGATGTCGGTGACCTCGAGCGGCTGGGACAGGGAGACGGGGCCGAGATCCTGGGCGAGGCCCTGGTAGAGCACCACCCGGGTGCCGTCGGTGCCGACGTAGTACTGCCGCTGGGACCAGGCGTAGCCGCCCCACAGCAGCCCGCCGAGCAGCGCGACCAGCAGCGCCAGCACGACGACGGCGGGCCAGGGGCTGCGCCGCGGCGGCTCCTCCTCGGAGAAGTCCTCGTCCTCGTAGGGGATCTCCGGCTCCTCGCGGGTGAGCGCGGCGGCCTTCGCGGCGGGACCGGAGGCGGCGGTGGGCCGGTGCCGGTTCCGCGCCGCGGAGCCGACGATCTGCGGGGTCGTGGACGGCGCCTCGACCCCGCGGGGGAGGGCGTCGAGGTCCACGACGTCGGCGACGATGCAGGTGATGTTGTCGGGACCGCCGCCCTTCAGGGCGAGCTGCACGAGCGCGTCGGCGCACTCGCCGGGGTCCTCGATGTCCTTCAGGGTCGCGTCGATCGTGTCGAGGGAGACCAGCCCGGAGAGGCCGTCGGAGCACAGCAGCCAGCGGTCGCCCACATGGGCCGCGCGCAGCGAGAGGTCCAGCTCGGGATCCGCGTCGACATCGCCGAGCACGCGCATGAGCACCGAGCGCTGCGGATGCCGCTCGGCCTCGTCCTCCGTGAGGCGGCCCTCGTCCAGCAGGCGCTGGACGAAGGTGTGGTCCTTCGTGATCTGGACGGTCTCCCCGTCGCGCAGGAGATAGGCGCGGGAGTCGCCGATGTGGGCGAGGGCGAACTTGCCCTCGGCGCGCAGCAGCGCGGTGATCGTGGTGCCCAGGCCCCGCAGCTGCGGCTCGTCCCGTGCGCGGCGCAGGATCTCCTGGTTCGCCTCGAGCACGCTCTCCTCGAGGGTCGCGACGATGTCGGAGGCCGGGGTCTCGGAGTCCAGGGTGGCCAGGCGCCCGATCGCGACCGAGGAGGCGACGTCGCCGCCGGCATGGCCGCCCATGCCGTCGGCGACCACCAGCAGGTGGCTGCCCGCGTAGGCGGAGTCCTGGTTGTTCGAGCGGACCAGGCCCACGTCGGAGCGGGCGGCGTAGCGCAGGGCGATGCTCATCGCGGACCTCGTCTCAGCTCGATCTCGGTGCGGCCGATCCGCACCTGCGCCCCGGGCCGGAAGGGCACCGCGCCCTCGATGCGCCGCCCGGAGACCAGGGTGCCGTTGGTCGAGCCGAGATCCTCCACCATCCACTCGTCCTCGCGCTGGAAGACGCGGGCGTGTCGGTTGGAGGCGTAGTCATCGTCGAGCACGAGCGTGCACTCGGGGGCCCGGCCGATGAGGATCGGGGTCGAGCCGAGGGTCAGCGAGGTGCCGCGCAGCGGCCCGGCGGTGACGACCATCGCGGCCTGGGTGATCTCCGGATCGGTGCGCAGCGAGGCGGGGTCGGCGCCCGCCTGGGAGGCGGCGCCGCCGATCGGGCCGGAGGCCGGTCGCTGCTCGCGGCGCGGGTCGCGGCTGGAGCGGGTGACGACGGTGGTGCCGAAGAGGTCGTTGCGCAGCACGAGCACCACGACCACCACGAAGATCCACAGCGCCAGGACGAGGCCCAGACGCAGGGCGACGAGGGTCAGTTCGCTCATGGGGCGCTCACCAGGCCGCCGGGCCCGAGCCCGGCAGCAGGACGGTCAGGCGCGTCCGCCCGATCTTGATCAGGGAGCGGTCGTGCAGCGGGACGGGCGTGCGGATGCGCTCGCCGTCGACGAAGGTGCCGTTGGTCGACCCGAGGTCGGTGGCGACCAGGGACGAGTCCGGCTCGGCGCGCAGCTCGAGGTGGTGCCGGGAGACGCCCGTGTCCTCGAGGATGATGTCCGCGTCGCCGCCGCGGCCGATCACTGTGACGGGGCCGGTGAGCAGGTACTGCTGCCCGTCGATCTCGACGATGGGGCTGCCGCCGGGGCTGTCCTGGGCGGCGCCGGTCGCCGGAGCGACGCTGCCGCGCTCGGTGCGGGACTCGGTCTCGAAGCGGCCCTGACGGACCTCCTCGTCCTGCTCGAGGGCGACGGAGACGGCGCCGACGAACATGTAGCGCTGCTTGTCCGCATGCTCCATGAGCACGCGCTGGAGCTCGTCGAGGAGGGTGTCCTGCCAGGAGGAGAAGCGCTCGAAGTCCTGCGGGTGCAGGTAGACGGTGTACACGTTCGGGGCCAGGGTCCGGGTGCGGTCGAGCACCTGGATCTGGTCGTCGCACTCGCGCTTGAGGCCCTGCGCCAGGTCGAGGGGCTTCAGCTGCCCGCGACCGGGCGAGAACACGCTCGTCACGCCGCGGTCGAGGCTGCGCTCGATCCGATCCAAGATCCCCACGGTGGTCCTTCGCTCTCGCTGGGCTGCCAGGTGCGGGCAGCGACCCGTCGACGGGGCTGCGCGCCCCCCGATCGTAGCGCGTGGCAGGGCGCCGACCGGGCGCGCAGGGCGCGGAGGCGGCGAGGGAATCGTGCAGGAGGGGTGAAGGCGGCGGTCCCGGGACGTCGCTGCGCCCCGGCAGGACGCCGGGGCGCAGCGGGCGGGTCGGATGATCCGTGGTCTGGTCCGTGCCTCAGCGGATCAGCACCCGCTGGCCGGTGCGGAACCAGCCGCGCGCCCACAGGTAGTCCGACGCGCCCACGGAGATGCGGCTGCAGCCGTGCGAGGCGGGATGGGCGGGGATCGAGGTGGAGCCGTGGATGGCCCAGCCGCGGTCGTAGTAGCCGGGCCGGTACATGTTCCCCAGCGGCCCGCTCTGCCAGCCCCCGGAGTGCAGGCGGTACATCCGGAAGTCGCCCTTCGGCGTGGTCGCCGTCTTCCAGCGGCCGCCGGAATAGTAGCGCTCCCCGCTGCCGGTGGAGGTGTTCAGGATGCAGGCGATGCGGCCGCCCCCGGTGAGGATCAGCAGCTGCCTCGAGAGGTCGACCTCGAATCCGCTGCCGCTGGTGATCCGGCGGCCCGGCTGCTTCCCCGCATCGAGCGCGCCCCAGGTCCTCGCGCCGACCACGCCGTCCCGGCCGAGGCCGGCGGCCTTCTGCACGGCGAAGACGGCCTGCTGGGTGAGGTGCCCGAAGCTGCCGTCGGGAGTGCCGCACCAGTAGCGCAGGGCGTTCAGCCGGTTCTGCAGGGTGGACACCGCGCTGCCGCGGTCCCCCTTGCGGAGCGTCGGGCCGGCGGCGTCGGCGACCCCGGTGCCGAGCGCGAGCCCGGCGCCGAGCGTGCCCACGCCCAGCAGCAGGAGTCGTCGGCTCGGGGCCGGCAGCGGTGCCGCCCCTCCGTCGGCGCCCCCGGCGCTCGTCGGACGGTCGGGTCTCGGTGCGATCGTCAGGTCCATCGGTCTTCCCCTCGTGTGCGTGCGGTCGCCCGGTGCTCTGTGGAGCGGGCGGGTGGTCCGGCGCCGCTGCGGGCGCCAGGGGTCACATCCTGCACGGGTCAAGAAAGAGTAAACAAGCGGAAAAGACGCCTGGCCGACCCATGGTGTGTAAAGGTTCTGTGATGCCGCAGGTGAGCGGACGAAACGGACATATAACGTTTCGGTCACGGCACGGTCGGAGCGGCCCTGCAGACTCCCGGGCGGGCTCCGGGGCGGGCTCGCCGGCAGGGTCCGGGACGGCCCTCGGCGGGCGGAGGGCCCGTGCCATAGTGGAGCGCGTGCAACCCTCCACCGCGCCCGTGATCCCCGTCGACCTCGACGCCGCCCACGCCCTCGGCGTCACGGACCCGGGCGGCACCGTCCATCTCCAGGGCGAGACCGGGCGGGTCTTCGACCTCGCGAGCGTCTCCAAGCCCCTGGCCGCCCTCGGCGTGCTCGTCGCCGTCGAGCGGGGCCTGGTCGACCTCGACGAGCCCGCCGGGCCCGAGGGCGCGACCGTGCGCCACCTGATCGCGCACACCGCCGGCTATCCCTTCGAGGGGGAGGAGACGGTCGGCGCGGTCGGCGCCCGCCGCATCTACTCCAACACCGGCTTCGAGGTGCTCGCCGCCCACGTCGAGGAGTCCACCGGATACGACTTCCCCGAGTGGATGGAGCAGACCGTGATCCAGGGACTGGACCTCGTGGACCTCGAGGTGGACGGCTCCCCGGCCGCCGGCTACCGCGGCACCGTGGCCGACCTGCTGGTCGTCGGCCGCGAGCTGCTCGCGCCCACCCTGATCTCCGACGTCCTCCACGAGGAGATGCGCACGGTGCAGTTCCCGGGGCTCGCCGGGATCCTCCCCGGCTACGGACGCCAGACGCCGAACGACTGGGGCCTCGGCATGGAGATCCGCGGGCGCAAGGACCCGCACTGGACCGGCGCGCACTCCTCCCCGCGGACCTTCGGCCACTTCGGGCAGTCCGGCTCCTTCCTCTGGGTCGACCCCGAGGCGGGCCTCGCCGCCGCCTTCCTCGGCGAGCGGCGCTTCGGCCCCGACCACGTGCGGATCTGGCCCGGGATCACCGATGCGATCCTCGAGCGCTTCGCCGGGGGCGGGAGGGGCCGATGAGCGCCCTCGGACTGCTGGACGAGTTCGGCTTCGAGGCTGCCGCGATCGTGCTCGGCCCCGAGGGGGAGCGGGAGCGGCGTGGCGACGTCGAGCGGATCCGCCCCTGGCGCTCGGTCACCAAGGCCCTCACCGGCCTCGGCGCCGCGCTCGCCCTCCAGGAGGGGCGCGTGTCCCTCGACGACGAGGCCGGCCCGCCCGGCGCCACGCTCCGCCACCTCCTCGCCCACGCCTCTGGCTGCTTCTACGAGTCCGACGCGACCCTCCAGGCGCCGGGCCTGCGACGCCACTACTCGAACTACGGCATCGACGAGGCCGCCCGCCACGTCGAGCGCGCCGTCGGCCGGGACTTCGGCGACTGGGTCCAGGAGCGGATCGCGGACCCGCTGGGGATGACGGGCCTGGAGTGGGAGGGCTCCGCCTCCGTCGGCGCCTCCGGCGCCCTCGTCGACCTCGCCCTGCTCGCCGCCGAGCTGCAGCACCCCACGCTCCTGGACCAGGAGGTCCACGCCCAGCTCGTCGGCGTCCACTTCCCGGAGCTGGTGGGCATCATGCCGGGCTTCGGCAAGCAGGACCCCAACCCCTTCGGGCTCGGCATCGAGGTGCGCGGCACCAAGTCCCCGCACTGGACCGCGACCACCGGCAGCGAGCGGACCTACGGCCACTTCGGCATGCGCGGCACCGCCTTCTGGATCGACCCGGAGGCGGACCTCGCCCTCGTCGTCGGCACCTCGCACGACTTCTGCGACGCGCACCGCGAGATCATGCCGCGCCTCGGCGACGCCGTGCTCGCCGCGCACCGCTGACGCGATAGCGTCCAGGAAGAACCCCGGGACGCTGGAGGGCCGACGAGACCCCGCGACCCGTCCCACGCGCCGAAGGAGCCGCCACATGTTCGACGACCGGGAGCTGACCGAGGCCCGCATCCGCCGGTTCACGCAGGACCACCTGGTCCCGCGGATCCACCAGGAGCGGGCCGAGGTCACGATCACCGCGCACCGGCTCGAGGGCGAGCCGATCCCGCCGCGCGAGGCGATCGCCCGGGAGTACGGCCCCGTCGAGGTCGGGGCGCCGCTGGGACGCGCCTGGTCCACCACCTGGCTGCACGTGACCGGCACCGTCCCCTCCGACTGGGCCGCCGACGAGCACTCCGTCCCCGAGCTGATCGTCGACCTCGCCTTCACCGGACAGCCCGGCTTCCAGGCCGAGGCGCTCGTGTTCACGCCCGACGGCGTGCCCGTCAAGGGGATCAACCCCTGCAACCGGCACCTCCCCGTCCGGCCCGGCGAGGAGCTCGACTACTACCTCGAGTGCGCCGCGAACCCGATGGTCGCCGGGAACTGGACCTTCGCGCCGACCCCGCTCGGCGACCTCGCGACCGTGCCCGAGGAGGAGCTCTACACGATCGAGGAGCTCCACCTCGCCCGCCGCGACGTGAGGATCTGGGAGCTGCACGAGGACGTCCGTGCCCTCGCCGGTCTCATGCACGAGCTGCCCGGGACCAGCGCGCGCCGCCACGAGATCCTCCGCGCGCTCGAGACCGCCTGCGACGTCGCCGACCCCGACGACATGCCCGGCACCGCCCGGGCCGCCCGCGAGGCGCTCGCCCCGGCGCTGGCCGCGACGGCCGGCTCCTCCGCCCTGACCGTGCTCGCCACCGGCCACGCCCACATCGACTCGGCATGGCTGTGGCCCGTGCGGGAGACGGTGCGCAAGGTCGCCCGCACCTTCTCCAACGCCTGCACCCTGATCGAGGACGACCCCGACATCACCTTCTCCGCCTCCTCCGCCCAGCAGTACCGCTGGATCCGGGACCGGTACCCGGAGCTGTTCGCGCGGATCCGCGAGCACGTCGCCGGCGGCCGCTTCGTGCCCGTGGGCGGGACGTGGGTCGAGTCCGACACCAACATGCCCGGCTCCGAGGCGATGGCACGGCAGTTCGTCGCCGGCAAGCGGTTCTTCCTCGAGGAGCTCGGGGTCGAGACGCGTGAGACCTGGCTGCCGGACTCCTTCGGCTACTCCGCCGCGCTGCCGCAGATCGCCGCGCTCGCCGGCCAGGAGTTCTTCCTGACCCAGAAGGTCTCCTGGAACCAGATCAACACCTTCCCCCACCACACCTTCCGCTGGGAGGGCCTGGACGGCACCAGCGTGTTCACCCACTTCCCGCCCGCCGACACCTACAACGGCTCCCTCACCGGATCCGAGCTCGCCTACTTCGAGCGGAACTTCAAGGAGAAGGGCCGCTCCTCGATCGGCATCGACCTGTTCGGCTGGGGCGACGGCGGCGGCGGACCCACCCGCGAGATGATGGCCGCCGGGCGCCGCGCCGCCGACCTCGAGGGCTCCCCGAAGGTCGAGTTCGGCACCGCCGAGGACTTCTTCGAGCGGGCCCGCGCCGAGTACCCCGACGCGCCCGTGTGGAACGGAGAGCTCTACCTCGAGCTGCACCGCGGCACCTACTCCGCGCAGCTCGGCACCAAGCAGGGCAACCGCCGCAGCGAGCACCTCCTGCACGAGGCCGAGCTGCTCGCGACCCTCGCCGCGCTCCGCGCCGAGCACCCCTACCCCCACGACGAGCTCGCCGCGCTGTGGGAGGACACGCTGCTGAACCAGTTCCACGACATCCTCCCCGGCTCCTCGATCGCCTGGGTGCACCGCGAGGCCGAGGCCCAGCACGCCGCGCTCGCCGAACGGGCCGAGCGGATCATCGCCGGCTCCCTCGCCGCGCTCGCCGCGGCCGGCGGGCAGGGCGAGGCG
>NZ_KV788803.1:0-4106 GCF_001807385.1 Brachybacterium sp. HMSC06H03
TCGAGGAGGTCCTCGACGCCGCCGCGGCCGATGCGGCGCTGCAGGCGCTCGCCCTCCCGCTCGGCGAGGTGCGGGACGCGGACGTCCTGGCCGAGCTCCTCGCGCCCGCGGTGGAGGATCTCGAGCCCGGTCCCGCCCGGGCAGAGGCGCAGGCCGTGCTCGAGGGCGTGCTGCGTTCCCGGCGGCGCGACGCGCTGGCCGCGATGGAGGCGACCGCGGGCACGGAGGCGTGGCGCGAGGGTGCGACGCTGCTGGAGGCCTGGTGCCGCACCCCGCCCTCGCTGCCCGTCCCGGCGGCCGAGGAGGTCCTGGACCGCGCGGAGCGAGAGGTCGTGCGCCGGCTGCGCGTCTCGGGCGGGGAGCCCTCCCGTCTCCATGCGGCGCGCAAGGCCGCCAAGCGATGGCGCTACGCCGCCGAGCTGCTGGCCGCCGGCCCCGACGACGCGCCGAGCCGCGAGCACATCGAGTCAGCGCGCGTGCGGGCGGAGGCGATGCAGGGGCTGCTCGGGCAGGTGCAGGACCTCGAGATCGCCCGCTCCCTGCTCACGGAGCTCGTCTCCGCGGCCGACGACGGATCGCCGGCGAGGACCGGGCTCGAGCAGCTGCGCGCACGGCTGTCAGCCCGCCAGCGGGAGCTCATCGCGCGCGCCGTCGCCGCGGGCTGAGCACCGCCGGGCCGGGCGAGACGAGTCTCATCTGGGCGGTCGGCGCAGGTCACGGCGGGACCGGCGGCGCGGGCACCTAGGACTCCAGGTAGCGCAGCACCGCGAGGACCCTGCGGCTGCTCTGCTCCTCCCCGGCGAGGTCGAGCTTGTCGAAGATCGCGCTGCCGGCCTTCTCCACCGTGCTCACGGAGAGGAAGAGACGCTCGGCGATGCCGCGGTTCGACAGTCCCTCGGCCATCGCCTCGAGCACCTCCAGCTCCCGTGGGCTCAGCCTCGCCACGGCGCGCCGCTGATCGGGCGCGCGCAGCAGCGCCCGCACCACCGCGGGGTCGATGACCGTGCCGCCGTCGGCGACCCGACGCACCGCGTCCAGGAAGCCGTCGATCTCGGTGATGCGGTCCTTGAGCAGGTAGCCGATCCCCGTCGTCTCGGAGCCCAGCAGCTCGGTCGCGTACTCGCGGGCGACGTGCTGGGAGAGCATCAGCACCCCCACCTCGGGCATCTCACGCTTGATGGCGAGCGCCGCGACGAGCCCCTCGTCGGTGTGGGTGGGCGGCATCCGCACGTCGACGATCGCCAGACCGGGACGGTGCCGACGCACCGCCTCGAGCAGCTGCGCGCCGTCGCCCACGGAGGCGAGGACCTCCATCCCCTCGTCCTCGAGCAGGCTGCGCACCCCTTCGCGCAGCAGCACCGCGTCATCGGCCAGGACGATCCCGGGCGAGGTCGGGGTCGGAGGGATCGGCTCAGTCACAGGGCAGCTCCGCGGAGATGACGGTGGGCCCGCCGCGCGGGCTGCGGACCTCGAGCGTACCGTCCAGCGCCGCCGCTCTCCGGGCCAGCCCCTGCAGTCCCCCGCCCTCGGGATCCGCACCACCGACCCCGTCGTCCCGCACCGTCAGGCGCAGGAGCGGGCTCCCCTGCCTCTCGGCGGTGCCCACCTCGACGAGCACCTCTGAGGCCGCCGCGTGCTTGACCACGTTCGTCACCGCCTCCCGGACGACGAAGTACGCGGCGGACTCGACCGCCGGCGGCAGGGAGTGCTCGATGCTGGCCGCGAGCCGCACCGGCAGGGGGCTCGTGGCCGCCACGCCCTCGAGCGCGGAGACGAGCCCGTGCTCGTCGAGGGCCGTGGGGTAGACCCGCCAGGCGACCTGGCGCACCTCCTCGATCAGCGCCTGCGACTGGCCGTGCGCCTGCTCGAGCAGCGCCGCGGAGCGCTGCGGATCGTCGGCGCGCCGGGCGCGGGCGAGGACGAGCGAGAGGGAGACGACGTTCTGCTGCACGCCGTCGTGGAGATCCCGCTCGATCCGCCGACGCTCGTCGTCGATCGCGAGGAGCACGCCGCGCCGGGTGGTCAGCAGCTGGTGCAGGCGCGGCTCGAGCGCGTCCTCCCGTGTCACCTCGGTCCAGCGGCCCAGGAGCGCCGCGAGTGCCCAGGCGACGCCCTCGCCGCACAGCGCGGTCACCAGCACTCCGCCCGGACCGAGCACCAGTGCGACCAGCGGGGCGGGGCGGCTGAGCACCCACAGGTCGAAGCTGAGGGTGACCGACGAGCCGTACAGGGACTGGCTGAGGCTGCCGAGGACCACCGCGATCACGAGCATCAGGACCTCGAGCATGAGCCAGCCGGCGGCGGTGATCGCGAGGGCCCACAGCGGGATGCGCGCGCCGCGCAGGAACTCGCCGCGCGACTGCCCCGGCCGCAGCCGGTAGGCGCGGCGCAGCCTCCACTGCTCCCACCCGCGGATCCGCTCCAGCGGGCCGCGCCAGCGCAGCAGAGCCGCGATCCCTGCCAGGAGCAGCAGCGGGCCGAGGACCAGGCCGCCGAGCGTCCCCAGCACCTGACGGCACGCCCGACGCACGAGGCGCACGGGTCCCCGATGTGCGAGGGGCCCGGGGAGTGCGGGCAGGGACATCGGGGGCCTCCGGGATCAGGGCGGGCAGGGAGTGGCCCGCCGGAACGGGCCGTGGGCATCGGGCCGGGCTCGGGCCGGGCTCGGCCCGGGTTCGGACCGGACTCGGGTTCGGACCGGGGTCAGCGGGGTCAGCGGGGTCAGCGGGGTCGGTGGGGTCAGCGGGGTCCGAACCTACCAAGCCGCACCGGCGGCCCCCAGGGGGATTCCTGCAGGATCCCGGCGCAGTTCCCCGCGCCGATCCGCAGGGTCAGCCGGGCGGTGCCGCGCTCCCTGCTCCACCTAGCGTCGAAGCCATCGACCGACCGACCCCGAGCACGTCCGGAGACCCTCGCATGGACAGCGTCCTGCAGCTCGCCGAGAGCCTCATGGCCTCGCCGTGGCTGCTGCTCCTCGTCATCGCCCTCGCCGTCGGCGACTCCCTGGTCCCGATGGTGCCGGCCGAGACCGTCGTGCTGACCGCCGGCACCTTCGCCGTCACCGGCAGCCCCTCCGCAGCCCTGCTGGTCGTCGCCGCCTGGGCGGGGGCGCTGCTCGGCGACGTCCTGGCCCATCACGTCGGCCGCGGGGCCGGTCCGCTGACGCGGAGGCTGCGCCGGCGGCGGTATGCGGGAGCGGTGGTCGGCGCCGCGGAGACGGCGCTGCGCTCCCGCGGTGGGGTGGTCATCCTCGGGGCCCGGTTCGTGCCAGGCGCGCGCACGGCCGTGAACATCACCTCGGGGGCGATCCGCTTCCCGCGCCCGACGTTCGTGCTGTACTCCTCGCTGGCGGCGCTGATCTGGTCCCTGTACTACGTCGGCATCGGGATGCTCGGCGGGCTCGCCTTCGGAAGCAACCCGCTGCTGGGCGTCGCCGTCGGGATCACGCTCGCGCTGCTGCTCGGCGGCGGGATCGAGCTGATGCGCAGGCTCCGGGCCGGACGCGCCGCCTCGAGCGGTGCCGTCAGTCCGATGGTGCCCGCAGCGACCGACGCTTGATCTGCACCTCGGTCAGACGCGCCATGATCTGCTGGTAGCGCTCGGCGTCGGAGGGATCGGTGCGCTGGAGACGCTGCTTGAGCACGGAGTACTCGCGCGTGATCGACAGCTCGCTCAGCCGGTCCAGGAGCGAGACGCCGAGCCGTTCCAGCGCCTCCTCGCTGCGGGCCGGCAGGTCGAGGTTCGCGATCTCCACGATGAGCGGCCGCACCGTCTCGCCGGCGATCTCGAGGACCTGCTCCAGATAGCGCGCGGCGGGCAGCTGCCCGCCCACGGCGTCCAGGAGGGTTCCCGCGGCGAGCATCACGTCCCACACCCCCTGCAGGGCAGGGACGTGGAAGGAGTCGTCCGGCAGGGCGGCCACACGCTCCGCGTCCAGCAGGTGCGGGGCCTGCAGCATCACGGCCAGCGACTGGGTCTCGACCTGGCCCACCGGGTCGCGGGGGCTGACCACGTCGGCCAGGCGCGGGATCGGCAGGGCGCCGCCGTCGTCCTCGATCGCCGGGGCACCGGGCCGCTCCCCCGCCCGCTCGGGCGGCACCTCGCGG
>NZ_KV788804.1:0-9872 GCF_001807385.1 Brachybacterium sp. HMSC06H03
GGCCGGAGCCGTCGGCGAGGCCGCCTGCTCCCCGGACCCCGCCGCTGCCCCGCTCCAGGTGCCGAGCCCGTACGGGTTCGCGATCCGCGGGCGCGGAGCACCGCCGCTCATCGCAGCCCGCCCCCGCTGCGCGGGACCGCCTCGCCGAGCGTCACGTCGACCACGTGGATCTCGCCGTCGAGGGAGGCGGGGATGTCGGTGTCGTTCGCGGTCGTGATCAGCACCTGCGAGGCGTCGGTGACGATCCGGCCGAGCCGCTCGCGGCGGTGCACGTCCAGCTCGCTGAAGACGTCGTCGAGGATCAGGATCGGCTCGCCGTCGCCGAGGGCGCCCTCCTCGAGACGCAGCAAATCGTAGCTGGCCAGGCGCAGCGCGAGCGCGAGGGACCAGGACTCGCCGTGGCTCGCGTAGCCCTTCGCGGGGAAGTCGTGCAGGCGGATCTCGAGGTCGTCGCGGTGCGGGCCGGTGAGGTTCGTGCCGCGGTCGATCTCCTCGTCGTGGCGCGCCGCGACCAGGGCGAGCAGGGCGTCGTGGATCTCGCGGGTGCCGGGCAGCTCGCCGGGCGCGGAGCCGAGCTCGTCGAGCACGTCGGAGCGGTAGCGGACGTCCGCCGGGGAGGCGACCTCGCCGCGCTGGTCAGGGGGCAGGTCGAGCGCCTGCTCGGCCCCCTCGTCGGTCGAGACCCGCAGGTAGGAGTACCCCAGGTGCGGGCGCAGACGGTTCACGAGGTGGAGCCGGGCACGCAGCAGCTCGGCGCCGTGACGGGCGAGCTGCTGGTCCCAGACCTCGAGCGTGGAGGCCGCGGACTCGGCCGGGTCCAGCCCGCCGACGCTGCGCCCCGAGCCGCCCCGCCGCATCGAGCGCATCTGCTTGAGCAGGTTGCCGCGCTGCTTGAGGACCCGGTCGTAGTCGGCCTTGATCGACGCGAAACGGGGCGCGATCTCGAACAGGAGCTCGTCGAGGAAGCGGCGCCTGCCCTCCGGATCGGCCTTGACCAGCCCCAGGTCCTCCGGGGCGAAGAGCACCGCCCGCACCTCGCCGAGCAGGTCGCGCAGCCGCGAGACGTTCTGCCCCTGGAGCCGGGCGCGGTTCGCCTTACCGGGGGTGATCTCGAGGTCGATCTGCAGGGGCCGGCCGGCGCGTTCGAAGCTCGCACGGACGATCGCGGTGGACTCGCCGCGGTGCACGAGCGCCGCGTCGTGGGGGACGCGGTGGCTCGAGAGCGTCGCGAGGTACCACAGCGCCTCGACGATGTTGGTCTTGCCCTGCCCGTTCGGGCCCACCATCACGGTGATGCCGGGACGGACGGGCAGGCTCAGCTGCCGGTAGGAGCGGAAGTCGGTGAGTTCGAGGGCGGTCAGGTGCACGGAGGGAGCTCTCCCTCCCTCAGATCCGCATCGGCATGATGAGGTACCGGTAGGAGTTGTCGGGCTCGCCCTCGAGCGAGTCCTGCCCGGTCATCACCGAGGGCTTGATCGAGTCGGTGAAGGTCAGGCGGGCGAACTCGCTGCCGAGCGCGCCGAGGCCGTCGAGCAGGAAGCCCGAGTTGAAGCCGACGACGAGATCCTCGCCCTCGAGCTGCGCCTCCAGCACCTCGCTGGCCTGAGCGTCGTCGCCGGCGCCGGCCTCGAGCGCGACCTGGCCCTCGGAGAAGGACAGACGCACGGGGGTGTTCCGCTCGGCGACCAGGGAGACGCGCTTGACCGCGTCGATCAGCGCGCCGGTGGAGACGACGGCGGTGATCGCGGTGGTCTCGGGGAACAGTCGTCGCACCGGCGGGTAATCGCCGTCGACGAGGGTGGAGGTGGTGCGGCGGCCGCCAGCCTCGAAGCCGATCAGGTTCGCGGAGTCCTCGTCGGACAGCGCGATCTCGACGCCGCCGCCGCTCGCGAGCGAGCGGGCGACCTCGTGGAGGGTGCGGCCACGAACCAGGGCGGTGAGCTCGGCGCCGGGCGACGAGGGGTTCCAGGTCAGCTCGCGCAGCGCCAGGCGGTAGCGGTCGGTGGCCATCAGGGTCATGGTCTCGCCGCTGATCTCGACCTTCACGCCGGTCAGCAGCGGGAGGGTGTCGTCCTTCGAGGCCGCGACGGTGACCTGCGAGATCGCCTCGGAGAACACGTCGGCCGCGACGGTGCCGGCGACCGGGGGCATGGTGGGCAGCTGCGGGTACTCCTCGACCGGGAGGGTCGCGAGCGCGAAGCGGGCGCTGCCGCAGCGGACCTGGAGCTTCGTGCCCTCGAGCGCGACGGTGACGTCCTTGTTCGGCAGGGCGCGGACGATGTCCGAGAGCATGCGCCCCTGGACCAGCACCTCGCCCGGCTGCTCGATCTCCGCCTCGAGACGGATCTGGGCGCTGACCTCGTAGTCGAAGGTCGAGAGCTGCAGCTCGCCGCCCGCATCGGCGACGATGCGCACGCCCTGCAGGATCGGCATCGCCGGACGGACAGGGAGGGTGCGGGTGGCCCAGGAGACGGCGTCGCCGAGGACGCCGCGGTCGAGGTGGAACTTCACCGTTGCCACTCCTTCTCAGTGGTCGAAAGCCTGATCGTGATCGAACGGTGGACAGCGTATCGGTTCCCGGAGCCCTCCGACGACACACCGCCGCAGATCCTTGACTTCCGCCCCTGCTCTTCCGTGCTCCTCGGCCGCTGCCGCCGACCCCCGCCCTCCACATCCACGACGAGCAAGAAACTACAGACCTCATCATCACGGCTGTGGATCTCGTGGATAACCGACATCTCAGCAGGTCACAGTCGACACTGGCGACGTGGACGACTCGTCGACAATCACAGGAAGCTCGTGCACGGCCTGTGCACGGATCGCCGCCGCCGTCAGATTCCTGTCATTCCTCCGTGCACATCGGCTCCTGCGCAGATGCTCGTCTTTCCACACTGTCCACAGAGTTATCCACAATTGGGGAGAACGTCGGCCTGACCTGGGATGACATTTTCCGGCGCGCTCACGCGGTCGGCTGCGTCACTGCCGTGTCGTTCCCGCATCACTGCCGGGCCGAGGAGCTCGAGCTCTTGATCCTCGCCGTGAGCTCCGTGACCTGGTTGAAGATCGCCCGACGCTCCTTCATCAGCTCGCTGATCTTCTTGTTCGCGTGCATGACGGTGGTGTGGTCGCGGCCGCCGAACTCCTCGCCGATGCGGATCAGCGGCATGTCCGTCAGCTCCCGGCACAGGTACATGCCGATCTGCCGCGCGGAGACCAGGCGCCGGCTGCGACCGGTGCCCACGATCTCCTCCACCGACAGCCCGAAGTAGGTCGCGGTCTGGGCGATGATCGTCGAGGCCGTGATCTGTGCGCCGTCGTCGTGGGAGAGCAGATCCTTCAGCACGGACTCGGCGAGGGTGACGTCCATCGGCTGGCGGGAGAGGGAGTGCAGCGCCTGCACGCGGATCAGCGCGCCCTCGAGCTCACGGATGTTCGTGGCGATGTGGCTGGCGATGTACTCCAGCACGTCGTGCGGCACCTCGCCGGTGTTCTCCTGGGCGACCTTCTTGCGCAGGATCGCGATGCGGGTCTCGAGATCCGGCGGCTGCACGTCCGTCATCAGGCCCATCTCGAAGCGGGAGCGCATCCGGTCCTCGAAGCCGCCGAGCTCCTTCGGCGGCAGGTCCGAGGTGATCACGATCTGCTTGTCCGAGTTGTAGAGCGTGTTGAAGGTGTGGAAGAACGCCTCCATCGTCTCCGGCGCCCGCTGCAGGAACTGGATGTCGTCGATCAGCAGGATGTCGATGTCGCGATAGCGGCGCTGGAACTCCTGCGCCTTGCCGAACTGGCCGGACTGCACCGAGTTGATGAACTCGTTGGTGAACTCCTCGGAGTTCACGTAGCGCACCACCACGTCGGGGTAGAGGCTCTGGGCGTAGTGGCCCACCGCGTGCAGCAGGTGGGTCTTCCCCAGACCGGATCCGCCGTAGATGAACAGCGGGTTGTACGCCTTCGCCGGCGTCTCCGCCACGGCCGACGCGGCCGCCTGCGCGAAGCGGTTCGAGGAGCCGATCACGAAGGTGTCGAAGGTGTACTTGCTGTTCAGGCGTGAGTCCTCGCCGAGGGTCGAGCCGCCGGCGAGGGCGGGTCGGCGCGGCGCCGGTCCCGGGGAGGGGGCGGAGACGCCGCTGAGCGCGGAGATCCCCGCGTAGGCGCTGGGATCGTCGGCCGCGGAGCCGTGGAACTCGTCCTCCCCGCGGCCGAAGCGCGAGGCGGCGGAGGCGGCCGAGTCCGAGGTGCTGCTCGAGGGCAGCGCGGGCCGGCCGGAGGCGGACTCTGACGGGAGCACGGAGCCCCGTCCACGACGGAAGGGCGGGGTGTGGACATCCCCCGTGTAGCTGTCCACATCGTTGTCCACAGGATGTGCACTGCGGGCGGTGGAGGAGGAGGTCAGCGGCGGTGCAGGGGCCTCGTCCTCGTCGTCCCCCTCCAGCAGCAGCGACTCGTCGACCGTCACGGCGAAGCGGAGGTCCTTGCCGGTGGCCTCGCTGAGGGCGGCCTTCAGGGAGCCCGCGATCCGGTTCTCGATGAGCTCCTTCGCCGAGGTGGAGGGAACGGCGAGCAGGGCGGTGTCCGCGACCAAGGCCATCAGGCGGGAGAGGGTGAGCAGGGCCATCACGCGCTGGGAGACGGTGTCGTCGCGGCGCAGGATGCTCAGCGTGCTGTCCCAGATCGCGTCGGCGTTCGCCTCCGGCATCAGGTGTCCCCCTCAGGTCTCGGGCGCGGGTCGCCACAGTTTTCCACATTATCCTCACCGCTGTGGATCGCCGATGTGGACAACAGGCCGGGGTTCCGGCTCCGACGTGACCGGGACGACCGCGACGATGTGAGCGGCGCCGCCCCGTCGGGCGCCGCCGGGCCGGAGGGGCAGGACCCGCAGGGCACGACGGGCCCTCGGGGCCGTCACGACACGCCCCCGGAAGTGAGAATCGGGCCACAACCGGCCCTCAGCGGGGCTCCTCCGTTGACCCCGTGCACCCCCGCGCCTAAAATCGTGCAGTCAGCGCTGCGCGCCGCCCGACGGCACCGTCCCGATGTGGGACACGGCAGCCGCCCCGCCCCGGCGGGTGCGCCCGGACATCCGTTCGCGCAGCAGACCACACGCCACCGCGAGGGGCACGCCCGTGCCCACGATCGAGGAGAACCATGAGCAAGCGCACGTTCCAGCCGAACAACCGCCGCCGCGCCAAGAAGCACGGCTTCCGCGCCCGCATGCGCACCCGCGCCGGCCGCAGCATCCTGAACGCCCGCCGCGCCAAGGGCCGCGCCGAGCTCTCCGCCTGAGACGACGGTGGCCAGGGCCGAGGCGTCACGTCGTCGTGTACTGGTCTAGTCGCCGGCTCCACAGCGGCGACGAGTTCCGTGCGGTCACCCGCGGTGGCGCGCGCAGCGCTCGATCCCACGTGGTCGTGCACCTGACCCTGCTCACGCAGGGGGAGGAGGCACCCCGCGTGGGATTCGTCGTGTCCAAGAAGATCGGCAACGCCGTGGTGCGCAACCGCGTCACCCGGCGCCTGCGCGAGATCGTGCGCCCGCATCTCGAGACCCTTCCCGCCGGCAGCGCGATCGTGCTGCGGGCGCTGCCGGGCATCGAGGGACAGGCCTTCGCCGAGCTCCGCGAGGACGTGGACTCGGCGCTCGCCTCCGCCTCCCGCAAGCTCGCCCGCCGCGAGGAGCGGTCGCGGTGAACGCCGGCCCGCCGGTGCGCGCGCGAGGTCGCGGGGGCGCGCTGCGGCGTCTGGGACATCTGCCGCGCCGGCTCCTGATGCTGCCGGTGCGCGGATACCAGGTGGGCATCTCGCCCTACACCCCGCCCGCCTGCCGCTACGACCCCGTCTGCTCGCAGTACGGCATGGACGCCCTGCGCACGCACGGAGCCCTGAAGGGGACGCTGCTGACCACCTGGCGGATCCTCCGATGCAATCCCCTCACCCGCGGCGGGCTCGATCCGGTCCCGGCGCCGGGCATGTGGATCAATCCACGCCGACTGCGGCACCCGGCCCCCTAGGGCCTACCCTTGTCCGAGACTCCCGACCACAGCCGGCACCTCGCATGAACGACATGCGCATCCGTGCGGCAGGAAGACCAGGCC
The DNA here is from genome assembly GCF_001807385.1 of Brachybacterium sp. HMSC06H03. Taxonomy (NCBI): domain Bacteria; kingdom Bacillati; phylum Actinomycetota; class Actinomycetes; order Micrococcales; family Dermabacteraceae; genus Brachybacterium; species Brachybacterium sp. HMSC06H03. The sequence continues at coordinate 6,092 of NZ_KV788804.1, forward strand.
GATGAATCCCCTGTATCCGATCGAGTGGGCCGTCGCATGGCTCATGGTGAAGTTCCATGCGGTGCTGTCGCTGTTCATGGATCCGAACTCGGGCATCACCTGGGTGCTGTCCATCGTCGGGCTCACCGCGGTGGTCCGCACCCTGATCATCCCGCTGTTCGTGCGCCAGATCCGCGCCTCGCGCGCGATGCAGATGGTCTCGCCCGAGCTGCAGGCGGTGCAGAAGAAGTACAAGGGCAAGACCGACCAGGAGTCCCGGCAGAAGATGGCCGAGGAGACCATGGCGGTCTACAGGGAGGCCGGCGCCAGCCCGTTCTCCTCCTGCCTGCCCGTGCTGCTGCAGATGCCGATCTTCTTCGGCCTGTTCCGCGTGCTCTTCAACAAGCTGCCCCAGGCCGCCGGCGGCGAGCCCTTCGGCCCGCTGACCACCGAGCTGGCGCAGAGCGCGAGCAACTCGACCATCCTCGGCAACGTCACCATCGCCGACAGCTTCCTGAACTCCGGCGACGGCGGGGTCACCACCAAGATCGTCGCCGGCATCATCATCGCGGCGATGTGCGCGGTCACCTTCTTCACTCAGAAGTCGCTGACCATGAAGAACATGCCCAAGGCCGCCCTCGAGGGCCCCATGGCCAGCACCCAGAAGATGATGCTGTACATGCTCCCGTTCATCTACGTGATCACGGGGCCGGGCATGCCGATCGGTGTGCTCATCTACTGGCTGACCACCAACGTGTGGACCTTCGTCCAGCAGTACATCGTCATCCGTGCGACCCCCACCCCCGGCTCCGACGCGGAGAAGGAGCGCCACGAGCGCATCAACGCCAAGCGCGAGCGGAAGGGTCTGGAGCCGCTGGACTTCACCCCGCCGAAGAAGGTCTCGGAGCCTGATCCCGAGCCCGAGCGGCAGATCCGCGTCCAGCCCTCCGCGAAGAACAAGGGCGGCAAGAAGCTCTCCGACGCTGAGAAGCTGCAGCGCGCCCGCGAGGCCCGCGCCAAGGCTGCCGAGGAGCGGCGCAGGGCGCAGGAGCAGTCCGGTGACTTCCCGGTGCCCTCTCCGAAGAGCTCTCCCCTGGACAAGGGCAAGAAGAAGCGGAAGAAGTGACCTCACGGCCCGGGAGCACGGTCGCTCCCGGGTCGTCCATCCCTGCATCCCCGGAGGACCCTGAATGAACGAGACCATCACCGATCCGTCGTCGGCCGACGAGACCGCCGCCGAGGAGGCGCACGAGGGCACGGACGCCCAGGCCGCCGAGGCGGCGGAGACCGCCGCCCCCGCGGAGACCGCAGGCTCCGGCGAGGCCGCCGAGCCGCAGGACGCGGGCGAGAGCGGGTCCGAGGACGAGGACGGCGCAGAGTCCGACGCAGAATCCGAGGAGGAGCGCCTGCGCCGCCTCGAGGAGGAGGGCGACATCGCCGCCGACTACCTCGAGGAGCTGCTGGACATCGCGGACCTCGACGGCGACATCGACATCGACGTGGACGGCGACCGCGCCTCCGTGGAGATCCGCGGCGCGGACCGTCTCGCGGAGCTGAACCGCCCCAAGGGCGAGCTGCTGGACGCGCTGCAGGAGCTCGCGCGCCTCGCGGTCCAGACCCGCACCGGTGCTCGGTCGCGCCTGATGCTGGACATCGGCGGCTTCCGCGCCGAGCACAAGGGCGGGCTCGAGGAGCTCGCCGCCTCCGCGATCGCCGAGGCGAAGGAGTCCGGGCAGCCGGTCCCGCTGCGGCCGATGAACCCCTTCGAGCGCAAGGTCGTCCACGACGTCGCCAAGCGCGAGGGGCTGCGCTCCGAGTCCGACGGCGATGGCAAGGGCCGTCACGTCGTGATCTACCCGGCGTCCTGAGGCCTGCCGTGACGACGCTCCCCGCATCGCTCCGACCCCTGGCCGGGCGCCTCTTCGGCGACCGGCTCGAGCTCGCCGAGCGCTTCGCCGCCCTGCTCGCCGAGGAGGGTCCCGAGCGCGGTCTGATCGGACCGCGCGAGGTGGAGCGGCTCTGGGAGCGCCACCTGCTCAACTGCGCACTGATGGCCGACGCCGTCGACCCGTCGGTCAGGACCCTGGCCGACGTCGGCTCCGGGGCCGGGCTGCCCGGCGTCGTGATCGCGATCGCCCGCCCGGAGCTGCAGGTGACCCTGATCGAGACGATGCAGCGTCGCACCACCTGGCTCGAGGAGGTCGACGCCGAGCTCGGCCTCGGCCTCGAGGTCGTCCGCGCCCGTGCCGAGGAGCTGCACGGCGAGCGTGAGTTCGAGGTGGTCACCGCCCGGGCCGTCGCGGCGCTGGAGAAGCTGGCCCGCTGGACCCTCCCCCTGGTGCAGGAGGAGGGGCTGCTGCTGGCGATGAAGGGCTCCTCGGCCGCCGACGAGATCGAGAAGGCCGAGAAGGTGCTCACGAAGCTCGGCGGGATCGACCCCACCATCACCCGGTACGGGATGGGCGAGGTCGAGGTTCCCACTACAGTGGTCCAAGTGCGTCGCCGGCCGAAGGCGAGCAGGAAGGGAGATGCGCGTGGCTGAGAAGCGCGAGGGCTCCTCCCAGGGGGCGGGGTCGATGGACGACACCCCGCTGATGCGCGAGCTCACCCGGGATCACGCCCGCCGCCGGCAGCTGGAGGAGGTCGAGTTCACCTCCCCCGAGCACACCAGGATCGTGACCATCGCGAACCAGAAGGGCGGGGTGGGGAAGACCTCCACCACCGTGAACCTCGCGGCCGCGCTGACCATGGGCGGCCTGCACGTGCTCGTGATCGACGCCGACCCGCAGGGGAACACCTCCACGGCGCTGAACATCGAGCACCATGCCGAGGTGCCCAGCATGTACGAGGTGCTGGTCGAGTCGGCGCCGCTGTCCGAGGTGGTCCAGGACGTCCCGGACATGGAGCGCCTGCAGTGCGCCCCCGCGACGATCAACCTCTCCGGCGCCGAGATCGAGCTGGTCTCGCTCGTCGCCCGCGAGAACCGGCTGCGCAACGCCATCCGCGAGCACCTCGAGGAGCGGGACGCCCACGGCCTGCCCCGCCTGGACTACGTGCTCGTCGACTGCCCGCCCTCCCTCGGCCTGCTCACGGTCAACGCGCTGGTCGCGGCCCGTGAGGTGATGATCCCGATCCAGGCCGAGTACTACGCGCTCGAGGGCCTGACGCTGCTGCTGAACAACATCGACCTGATCCGGCAGCACCTGAACCCGGATCTCGTGGTCTCCACCATCCTGCTGACCATGTACGACGCGCGCACGCGGCTCGCCGCACAGGTCGCCCAGGACGTGCGGGACCACTTCCCCGACCAGACCCTCGAGACCACGATCCCGCGATCGGTGAGGATCTCCGAGGCGCCGAGCTACGGCCAGACCGTGCTCACCTACGATCCCGGCTCCAGCGGGGCGCTCGCCTACCGGGCGGCTGCCTTCGAGCTGAACTCCCGCCCCGCTCCCTGACCTCGACCTCCCCTCACCGCGCGATGTCGCGCCCGGCACGGAGGTCACCCCCACGGTGACGACATTTCTCGGAAGGACAACGGCCATGACGCAGAAGCGAGGACTCGGCAGAGGTCTCGGCGCCCTGATCCCGGGGGCAGGCTCCTCGCCCGCCCCTGAGCAGGAGCTGCGCACGCGCACCCGTCCGCAGGAGGAGGGCGGCTCCGCCGCGTCGAGCACGCGCCCCGTGGACATGTTCTTCTCCGGCGAGAAGGTCTCCTCCGAGGACGCCCCCCTGCGGGGCGGCGCCCGTGACCTGGCGACCGGCATGGCGCGCGCCGCCGCCGAGCGACGCGGCCGCACCG
>NZ_KV788805.1:0-11296 GCF_001807385.1 Brachybacterium sp. HMSC06H03
GGCCGGCGGACCTCCGCGCCGGTCCGCCGGCCGTGGCCGGTGCCGCCGCATCGTCCCTAGGCTGTGGCCAGCACCACCAGCTCCGTCTCGCACACCGGCGCACAGCGCGCCGGGGCGGGGCCCGCCCCGATGATCGGCGCGGCATGGTGGGAGCGACTGCTGAGAAGGGAGCCTCCCGTGACCACCTCTCGACCCCCCGGGGAACCGTCCGTCGCCGACCTCGTGGACCGTTTGTCGGAGCAGACCGCACGGCTGGTGCGGGACGAGCTGAAGCTCGCCCGCGCCGAGTACACCGAGAAGGCCAAGCAGGGCGGGACCGCCGCCGGGCTGTTCGGCGCGGGCGCGGTCCTCGCCTGGTTCGGCGTCGGCACGCTCCTGGCGACGCTGATCCTGGTCCTGGCGCTGTTCCTGCCGGCCTGGGCCGCGGCGTTGATCGTCACCGTCGCCGTGTTCATCGCGGCGGGGATCGCCGCGCTGCTCGGCAAGAAGAAGGCCGAGGGCCTCACCCCCGCGCCGGAGCGCACGGTCGAGACCGTGCGCCGCGACGCCCGAGAGATCAAGGAGCGGATCTGACATGTCCCACTCAGCTGCCACGCCCGGCCAGGGCGATAACATCCGCGTGAACCCCGACGCCGGCGAACCCCGCGAACCGGCCGACGACGCGAGCCCCGACGAGATCGAGGCCGACATCGCGCGCACCCGCCGCGAGCTGGGCGAGACGGTCGAGGCGCTCTCCGACAAGCTCGACCCGAAGGCGCAGGCCGATGAGCAGATCAGCCGGCTTACGCACCGCGCCCGTGGGCAGGTCGACCACGCCCGCGAGAGCGCACAGTCCACGCTCGCCCACGCCCGGCACACAGCCGCCGACCCGCACAGCCCCGTCCCGGCGCTGCTCGCCGCGGTCGCCGGCGCGACGGTGTTCGCCGCCGTCGGCCTGCTGATCACCCGTCGGCGCTGACCCGGCCCCTCCCGGCCGGGCCCGCCACACTGCACTGCGCGAAGGAGCACCTCATGGCCCATCGGAAGCCCACCAGCACGTCCGCGAAGATCCTCTACCGGCCCGTCGGCCTGGCGAGCGGGATCGTCAGCGGCGCCCTCTCCGGGGTGCTGTTCAAGCAGCTCTGGAAGGTCGCCTCTCCCTCACGGTCGAAGGACACCCCCAAGGCGCTCGAGTCCGAGTTCCCGCTGCGGGAGATCCTCATCGCCGCCGCGCTCCAGGGCGCGATCTACGCGACGGTCAAGGCGCTCGTGGACCGTGGCGGCGCCCGAGCCTTCGAGAAGACGTTCGGGGAATGGCCCGGCGACTGACCCGTCCGGGGACACCACCGGACCGATCGACCAGGAGACGAGGTACCGAGATGACCAGCACACCGATGCACCACCCTGATGACGAGGCGCGCCCCAACCCGGAGGACCAGGGGGAGGAGAGCTCGCCGACGGACGAGATCGAGGACCTCGTCGACGAGCGCACCAAGAGGCTTTCGCGCGAGGAGGCCGAGCAGCACGACGGCATCATCGAGGCGCAACAGGACGAGATCGATGCGGAGGAGCGGACCGAGCCGGGAAGCGGCTACGGGCACTGACCCGTCGGTCGCCCCGGGGCCGTCGGGCCGGCCGGGGGTCTGCGCCGGCTGAGCCCGACACTGCGGGCCCCGGCGACGAGGCCCCCTCAGAGCGGTCGCGGAACACCCGAGACGACCGACCCGGCAGTGCGTACTGTGGGTGCATCTCCGCCCCCCCTCACCGGCAAGGTTCCTCGATGTCCTCCGCGCTGCGACTGTCCGGGCCGGCGCCCGCGCTCGGTGCGCTCCTGATCATCGCGACGGTCTCGCTGGGCCGCGGGATCGACGTCTTCTATCTGCTGGGGGTCGCGCTCGTCGTGCTGGGCCTGGTCGGCCAGTTCCTGCAGACCCGCCTCCAGCGCCCCTCGCAGGAGCAGGACCCGGTGCCGGTCGCGGTGCCGGTGCGCGGGCGGTGGCGCGGCCTGAACTCCCCCGCCTCATCGGTCCCGTCTCACACCCATCATCTCGCGCAGACCTACGCCCTGGACATCACCCACGAGCCCGAGGGCGCCTCGCCCCGGACCCTGGATCCGTTCTGGGCGCCGATGCGTCGGCCCGAGGGGTTCCCGTCCTTCGGGCAGGAGGTGCTCGCCCCGTTCGACGGGGAGGTGATCGCTGTGCACGGCACCAGCCGCGACCATCTCAGCCGCCTCTCCCTGCCCGGCATCGCGTACCTGCTGCTCGAGGGATTCGTGCGCAGCCTCGGCTCGCCGCGGCACCTGCTGGGCAACCACGTCATGCTGCGCGCGGCCCGGAGCGGAGCGGCCCACGACGGCGACGGGGCCGACGTCCCTGCCGGGACGGTCGCGGTGCTCGCCCATCTCCGGCGCGGCTCGCCCACGGTGCGGGCGGGTGAGCGGGTGCGGGCCGGTCAGGTGCTCGGGCAGTGCGGTAACTCCGGCAACTCCTCCGATCCGCACGTCCACGTCCAGCTCATGGACGGGCCCGACATCACCACTGCGAAGGGTGTGCCGTTCACCTGGCGCTATCTCGACGAGGAGGGCGCGGTGCGGACCGGGGTGCCTGCGAACGAGGAGCTGTTCACCGCAGTCGCGGAGGGTTCCGCCCGCTGATGCCGGCGCGGTGCCCGTCGGTCCCGGCTCAGCGGCCGACGACCCCGAGGTGGGCGGCGAGCGCCTCGGCCTGGTCCCTCACGACGAAACCAGTCGCCTCGATCTTCGCGAGGTCCAGCACCGAGCTGCGGGGGCGCGGCGCGATGGTGCCGTCGCCCTCGGCCCTCCCCTGGGCGGCGTAGTACTCGGCCGTCGGCACCGGGGTGACGCGCTGCGGATCGTGGCCGGTCAGCGCGAACACCTGGCGCGCGATCCCGGCCCAGCTCGTCGGCGCCCCGCCGGCGCTGAGGTTGTACACCCCGGACTCGGGACGGACGGTGAGCAGGTGCTCGATCGCGGCGGCGAGGTCGTCCGTGAAGGTCAGGCGGCCGATCTGGTCGTCGACAACGATCGGGTCGATGCCGCGCTCGGCGAGGCTCGCCATGGTCGCGACGAAGTTCTTCCCCTCCCCCACCACCCAGCTCGTGCGCAGCACGAAGTGCTCCGGCAGGGTCGCGACGAGCCGGTCGCCGGCGGCCTTGGTCTGCCCGTAGACGCCGAGCGGGGTCAGCGGCTCCGCCTCGTCATGGACCTCCGCGGTGCCGTCGAAGACGTAGTCGCTCGAGAGGTGCACGAGCGTCGCGCGCTGCGTGCGGGCGGCCTCGACGAGCCGGGCGACGCCGTCGACGTTCACGGTCCAGGCCTCGGCACGGCCCTCCGGGGTCTCGGCGGCGTCGACAGCGGTGTGCGCGGCCGCGTTGACGATCGTGCCGTAGGGGCGGAAGTCGAAGGCGGCGACCGACTCCGCCGAGGCGAGGTCCAGGCCGTCGCGGCCGACGAGGTCGACGTCGGCCCGCCCCTGCCAGCGCGCTGCGAGCGCGCGCCCCAGCTGGCCGTTCGCGCCGACGACCAGGGTGCGGCGCGGCGGGACCGGGGCGACGTCCGCCAGGCGCGGGTGATTCAGGTCCTTCTCGGAGAGCTCGGCCTCCGCGAGCGGGATGGGCCAGGGGATCGCGGCGGCCTCGTCGGCGAGGTTCAGGAAGGTGTACTGCGACTGGGCCGCCGCGGACCAGTGGTCGTTCACGAGATAGGTGTAGGCCGAGGGCGCCTCGAGGGTCTGGAAGGCGTTGCCCACCCCGCGGGGCACGAAGATCGCGACCTCCGGGGTGATCTCGTGCCAGAACACGGCGCCGAACGAGTCGCCCTCGCGCAGGTCCACCCAGGCGCCGAACACCCGACCGGTCGCCACGGAGATGTACTTGTCCCAGGGCTCGGCGTGGATGCCGCGGGTGACGCCGGGGGCCTGGTTGAAGGAGATGTTGTTCTGGACGGGCCCGAAGTCCGGCAGCCCGGCGGCGAGCATCTTCTCGCGCTGCCAGTTCTCCTTGAACCAGCCTCGCGCATCCCCGTGGACGGGCAGGTCCACGACGAGCAGGCCGGGGATCGGGGTCTCGTGGACGACGGGCAGCGCGGTCACTGGCCCACCTGCGCGTACTTCGCCTCGGTCGCGGCCTTCTGCGAGCGCCACCAGTCCTCGTTCTCCCGGTACCAGTCGACGGTCGCGGCGAGGCCGGCGGCGAAGTCCGGGTAGGCCGGGGCCCAGCCGAGCTCCTCGCGCAGCTTGGTGGAGTCGATCGCGTAGCGCAGGTCGTGGCCGGGACGGTCGGTGACGTGGTCGAAGTCGTCGGCCTCCCGCCCCATCAGCTGCAGCAGCATCCGCACGACCTCGAGGTTGTTCTTCTCCCCGTCAGCGCCGATCAGGTAGGTCTCGCCGATCCGGCCCTTCTCCAGGATCGTCAGGACCGCGGAGGAGTGGTCGTCGGCGTGGATCCAGTCGCGCACGTTCTCGCCCTTTCCGTAGAGGCGGGGGCGGATCCCGTCGATCAGGTTGGTGATCTGGCGGGGGATGAACTTCTCCACGTGCTGGCGGGGGCCGTAGTTGTTCGAGCAGTTCGAGAGCGTCGCTTGCACCCCGAAGGAGCGCACCCAGGCGCGGACCAGCAGATCGCTGCCGGCCTTGGTGGCGGAGTAGGGGCTGGAGGGGTTGTACGGGGTGGTCTCGGTGAACCGCTCGGGGTCGTCGAGCGCGAGATCGCCGTAGACCTCGTCGGTCGAGATGTGGTGGTAGCGGGTGCCGTGCCTCCGCGCCGCCTCCAGCAGGGTGAAGGTGCCGATGAGGTTGGCGTGCAGGAACGGGGACGGGTCGGCCAGGGAGTTGTCGTTGTGGGACTCGGCCGCGTAGTGCACGATCGCGTCGCCCTCGCCGGTCAGCGGCGCAACGAGCTCCTCGACCAGCGCGGCGTCGGCGACATCACCCTCGACCAGGCGCACCCGGTCCTCGGGCAGGCCGGCGAGGGAGGCCGCGGAGCCGGCGTAGGTGAGCTTGTCCAGCACGGTCACGCGCGCGTCGGTGTGCGCGAGGACGTGGTGGACGAAGTTGGAGCCGATGAAGCCGGCGCCGCCGGTGACGAGCAGGTGGGGGGACATCAGCGGGGACCTCCGGGGGTCGTCTCGCGGTCGAGGACGTCGAGCAGGTAGCGGCCGTAGCCGGACTTCACCAGGGGCTGCGCCCGTTCGCGCAGCTCCTCGTCGGTCAGGTGGCCCATGCGCCAGGCGACCTCCTCGGGGGAGCCGATGGACAGGCCCTGCCGTTTCTGGACGGTGGCGATGAACTCGCCGGCCGCGGCGAGGTCGTCGAAGGTGCCGGTGTCGAGCCAGGCGGTACCGCGGGTGAGCACCTCGACCTGCAGCTGTCCGTCCTCGAGGTAGCTGCGGTTGAGGTCCGTGATCTCCAGCTCGCCGCGGGCCGAGGGCCGCAGCGCCTTCGCCCGCTCGACGACGGTGCGGTCGTAGAAGTACAGGCCCGGCACGGCGAGGTTCGAGCGGGGCGCGGCGGGCTTCTCCTCGAGGGAGAGCGCGCGGCCGTCCTCGCCCATCTCCACCACGCCGTAGGAGCGCGGGTCGCTGACCCAGTAGCCGAACACCGCGGCGCCGTCGACCTCCGAGTAGCGGCGCAGCTGGGTGCCCATGCCCTGGCCGTAGAAGAGGTTGTCGCCGAGGATCAGCGCGCAGCTCTCGCCGTCCAGGAACTCCTCCCCCAGCACGAACGCCTGGGCGAGACCGTCCGGGGAGGGCTGGACGGTGTACTCCAGCTCGATCCCGAAGCGGGAGCCGTCGCCGAGGACGCGCTGGAAGGCGGCCTGGTCCTCGGGAGTGGTGATGATCAGGATCTCCCGGATCCCCGCGAGCATCAGGGTGCTCAGCGGGTAGTAGATCATCGGCTTGTCGTAGACGGGCATCAGCTGCTTGGAGACGCCGAGGGTGAGCGGGTGCAGCCGGGAGCCCGTGCCGCCCGCGAGGATGATTCCGCGCATGTGGCCATTCTGGCAGGCGAGGGGTGGAATCCTCTTCCGTTCCGCGGGATGTGGCCGACACTGCAGGCGGCGCGGACGACGGGTGCCGACGCCTTCGCGGACGGCGTGCGGGCGCCCCCTAGGACGGAGGTCCGACGCCTCCGGGGACCCTGTGCGGACGTCCCGCCGATGCATCGCCCGGGGGCTGTCCCCACCCGGTCCGTGCAGGTCGCCGGGTCGTTCCGGTCCCCGGCACGCCCTACGCTGGCCCCCATGACCTCCGCCGGCCTCCTCGCCTTCCTCGGGCTCGCCGTGGTGACGATGGACCTGCTCGGCGGGGTGCTCGCCATGGGGATGCTGCTGCGCGGCGGCACGATGCGTCACCTGCTGGCCTTCGCCGCGGGGTACGTCGCGGTCGTGGTCGCGGCGACGCTGGTCCTGCACCCGCTGCTGACCCTGCTGGGACGCTGGCTGCATCCCGTGCTGGAGTCGAACGACGCGATCGGCGCGGTCGAGGCGGTCGTGGGCCTCGCACTGATCGGGTTCGGCGTGCACCAGTTCCGCGCCGCCTCGCAGCCGCCCGGACCGCACGGCCCGCTCGAGGAGAGGGCCGCTCCGGCGCGTCTGGCCACCGTCCCGCTGGTCCTCGGCGGGGTGGCCTTAGCCGGGACCGCGCTGGCCGATCCGGCGTTCACGATCGCCGTCGGGCTGGCGTCCCAGGAGCAGCACCTCACGCTGCGGATCGCGCTGCTGGTGGTGTGGAACCTCGTCTACCAGCTGCCGCTGGTGACGGTGATCGTCGCCGCCGCCGTCGGCCGCCACGAGCAGATCGTGGCGCGGCTGCTCGAGATCTTCTCCCCGCGCCGCCGGATGCTGCAGGCGGTGCTGGCGACCGTGCTCGTCCTGGCCGGCCTCGCCGTGCTGGCCGACGGCGCGGTCGCCCTGCTGGGCGGGCACGTGCCGTGGCTGCGCCAGCTGATCATGCTGCGGTGAGCGGGGCCGGGCGCTCGGCAGCGGAGCCGCCGGGGACGACGCCGCGCCCCGCCCGGTCTCACCCCCGCGCGAACAGCCCCAGCGCGTCCCAGGCGACCCAGCCGCCCTCGGCGAGCTCGAGCTCGATGACGTTCTGCCCCTCCTGCAGCGCGGCGGCCGGGACGGGCAGCTCGAGCAGGGCGCGGCGCAGCGGCGTACCGGGCACGGTGGCGTCCCCTTCGCGGGAGCCGCGGGTCGCGCCGACCGGCAGCTCGAGATCGGTGATGTGCTCGCCGTTCGCCGCGATGCGCAGCAGGCCGCCGAGACGGGTGGTGTCCACGAGCCAGAGCGCGAGGTCGTGGTCCTCGCTCGGCGAGGACTCGAGCGTCACGGTCCAGCGGGCGCGGTAGGGCTTGCTCCCCGCCCAGGCGTCTCCCGGGCCGGGCAGCAGGTAGGGCCAGGCCTCGCCGGGTGCGTCGGTCCCGTCCACGTACTCGATCAGCGCATCCGGGAACCGCTCGGGGATCTGCGCGTAGGACGCGGGGGCGAGGAGGTGCTCGAGGGTGCGGCCGTCGAAGTCGCCGATGGTCGCGACCGGGGTCCCGGTCGCGGTGACCGAGGGGTCGGAGGCGGCGCTGACCGGGGCGGAGGGCTCGCCCCGCTCCCCTGCGTCGCTGACGGCGAGCACCGCATAGGTCCAGGTCTCGCCCGCGACGTCGAGGCCGGTGTGCCGGAAGCGGGGGTAGACGGTCTTGCCCAGCAGCGCGGCCTCGTCGGCCGTGTCGGGGGCCGTCCCGCCGCGGAGGCCGTAGATGCGGTAGTGGTCGATCAGCGGGTCGAAGCCGAGCGAGTCCCAGGTCAGGGAGATCGCGACGAGGGCGGGCTCGGCGGCGAGGCCGGTGACGACGGCGGGGCGCGGGCTCATGGCGGTGCTCCTTCGTCCGGCTCAGGCCGGGATCAGGCGGGGCTCGCCCGCGGGGGTGGTGAAGCGGGCGGTGAGCTGCTTCGGGGCGGTGTCGTCGGCCTCGATCCACTCCACGACGTGGAAGCTGGAGACCATCTCCTCGGGGGTGAGGCGCACGTGCACGTAGCCGCGCCTGCCGTCGTAGAGCTTCACGTAGTCGTGCCGGGTCCAGGTCCCGGGGCTGCCGGCGTCCTCGGCGCCGTCGCCGTCGGAGGCGACCGAGGTGCACACCAGCTCCACGCCGAGGCGCTCCGCGCCCGGGTCGTCGGGGTCGGCGGGGATCTCGGCCGCGACGTGCTTGTGGATGTCGCCGGTGAGCATCACCGGGTTCTGCGCCTGGGCCATCTGGGCGAGCAGGCGCCGGCGGGCCGCCGGATAGCCGTCCCACATGTCGGTGCTCTTCTCGTTGATCGGCACCAGCACCACCCCGTTGGCGAGCAGGTTCCAGGTCGCCTCGGAGCTCGCGAGCCGCTCGCCGACCCACTCCTCCTGCGCGGTGCCGAGGATGGTGCGGTCCTCGCGCTGCTGCTCGGCGGCGTCGGCCGGCTCCGCGTCGCGGAACTGGCGGGAGTCCAGCAGGGAGAAGCGGGCCAGCGCCCCGACGTCGAAGCCGGCGGTGATGTCGGTGTCCGGGCCCTCGGGCAGCGCGGCGACGTCCAGCGGCATGTTCTCGTAGAACGCACGATAGGCGACCGCGATCCGGTGGGCGAAGTCCTCCTCGCCGATGCCGGTGTCGGAGAGGGGGCCGGTGTAGTTGTTCTGCACCTCGTGGTCGTCCCAGACGGCGACCGCCGCGGCGCGGGCGTGCACGGCCTGCAGGTGCGGATCGGACTTGAACAGGGCGTAGCGCAGGCGGTACTGCTCGAGCGTCTCGATCTCGACGCGGTGCGCCTCGCCCACCTCGGCGCCCCGGCGCCACAGGTTCGTCTCCGTGATGCCGTACTCGTAGATGTAGTCGCCGACGAAGACGACCAGGTCGAGGTCCTCCTCCGCCGCGAGGTGGCGGTGGGCGGTGAAGTGGCCGTGGTACCAGGCCTGGCAGGAGACGAGCCCGAAGGAGAACGACTCCGGGGTCTCGCCCGCGGCGGGCAGGGTGCGGAAGCGGCCGACGGGGCTGAGCTCGCGACCCACCCGGAAGCGGTAGAAGTGCTCGGTGCCGGGCTCGAGCCCCTCGACGCGCGGGTGCACGGAGTGGGCGAGGCCGGGCTGGGCCAGCGCCCGGCCATGGGCGACGATGCCGCGGAAGTCCTCGTCGGTCGCGACCTCCCAGCGCACCGTCACCTCCTTCAACGGCATCCCCCCGTGGCCGTCCTCGGCCAGCGGCTCGGGGGCCAGACGGGTCCACAGCACCGCCCCGTCGGGTCGCGGGGCGCCGGAGGCGACGCCGAGGGAGAACATCCCCTCGGTCCCCGGCGGCGGGGCGGCCTCGACGGAGGGGGCGTCGATGCCGAGCGCGATCATGGCGGCGGAGGCGCCGCTGAGCTGGAGCAGGCGGCGACGGCTGACGGGGGCGGCGGTGGGCGCGCTGGGCATGAGGACTCCCGGTCGGGGGCAGGGGTGCTCCCTCACCGTCACCGCCGCAGATGGACTCGGGATGAATCGCGGCGAACATCGGTCGGACGATCCCGCAACGCCTCGCCCGACTCCCGACACAGCGTGCTCAGGGCCCCGAAGGGCTCAGCCGATCCCGTAGTGGCCGTAGAAGAGGCCGACAGTCAGGATCTGGCGACGCCGTCACGCGGCGGTCAGCTCGACGCTGCGCGTCCTGCGCGCCGGTGGTGCACGATCCGATGCGGGTCACCCCGAGAGAACTGTCCGCAGAGAGGAATCGTCCGGCGAGCGCTGACCACTCGGGCGAACCCGCTCAGGCCGCTCACGCACCCTCTCGCTCCCCCTGCAGCGCCGCCCCGGGCGGGACGGTGCCTTCGGCGAAATCCAGGAGCGCATCCAGCACCTCGTGCGCCACCCTGACGTGGCCCGCTCACCGAGACTGCGAACACTCGGAGTCGGCGGACCCTCGGTATGCCTCGCGCGAATGTACCGTTGATGTCAAGACCGTCGGTCGTCCCGGGCCACGACTGATCACCCGCACGGCAAGAACGGAGCCGAGATGACCGATGACGTAGTCGCGATGGATCGACAGGAGCTCCAGGATCTTCTCCTGCACAGCGACGACATCTCCGCGTTCCTCGAGGACTTCACCGCGATGCTCGCCCGGGAGATCTCAGATGGCGACGCCCCGGCGTGGTGCGCGGTGACTCTGCTGCGGAAGAGGAAGGCGAGCACCGCCGCGGCCTCCGGGCTCGAGGCGCAAGCCCTCGACGAGCTGCAGAACAGCTTCACCGACGGGCCGTGCATGACGGCGATCCGGGAGGACACCGTGATCAGAGTGGGCGACGTGCGCGAGGACACGCGGTGGCCGGACTATCTCCCCGCGGCCGCAGAACAGGGCGTGCGCTCCATCCTCGGCGTCCCTTTCGAGGTGGACGACGATGCCTGGGCCGGCCTGAACATCTACTCCCCCGCGCCCCACCATTTCGAGGCGGACGTGATCGCGCGCATCCAGCAGGAGGTCGACCGGGCCTCGGGCGCCCTGCGTCTCGCCATCCGCCTGGCCACTCATCGCGAGGCCGAGCACGACCTGCACGCCGCGATGAGCTCCCACACGGCGATCAGTCTCGCGGCGGGGATCATCATGGGCCAGAACCGCTGCACCCACGCCGAGGCGATGCGCATCCTCAAGGACGCCTCCAACCACCGCAACGTCAAGCTCCGCGATCTCGCCGTCGAGCTCGTCTCGTCCCTGGATCCGGACTACCTCGAAAACCACTTCCGCGCGTAGGACTGCTCCTGACGGTTCCCGCGGCGGCGAGCTCCGGGTAGGCACGGTCGCGGCCTGGCTCCCTCAGCCGTCCGACCGATCGGGGGTGATGCCGGGGCGGTCCAGGCGTCGTAACGCATCGTCACGAAGGAGGAGCCGGGGCGGAGCCGGGACAGCAGAAGGCCCTCGGATTCCGAGGAATCCGAGGGCCTTCGCAGAGCGTCGCCCTGCTACTGCGGACTGGTGGTGTCGATCCCTCCGAGCTCGCGCAGGAGCTCGTGACACCTCTTCGCGCGGTCGGCGTCCTGCGCCATGACCTCCTCGAAGAAGGCGGCGATCTCCTCCTGCCCCGCGTTGCGGGCGTCGCGCACGTACTGGCCGTAGTCGTGCCCGGCCTTCAGCGAGTGGTACTGCACGGAGATCAGATCGAAGGTGACGTCGTCGAAACCGGTCTGTCCAGCGGGCATGATGTCCTCCTCAGAGTGGACGGCGCTGGGGCGCTGTCAGCTGGCGAGCCTCAGGAGCTCTGGCCGCCCTTGCGACCGGCCTGGCTCGGGTCGGCCGAGTTCTTC
>NZ_KV788805.1:11316-27653 GCF_001807385.1 Brachybacterium sp. HMSC06H03
GAAGCTGCCCGTGCTGGCCTCGCCGCCCTTGCGGCCGGCCTCGCTGGGGTCAGCGGCGTTGGACTCGCCGAAGCTGCCCGAGCTCTGCTCGCCGGCACGGCTGGGGTCTGCGGCGTTCTGCTCGCCGAAGCTGCCCGTGCTGGCCTCGCCGCCCTTCTGCGCCTGCTTCTCGGTGTCGTTGCGGTTGCCGAACTGTCCGGGGTTGTTCTGATCAGCCATCGTGGAACTCCCTTCGTGTTCACCGATCGGTACGACCGGCCGAGCGACCTGCTCGTGGCCGGAACGTTACGCACGAGGAGCGAGGCTCCTCAACGGCCGCGACCGAACGGTCCGCACCCGACCGCGTCCTGAAGACCAGCGGGAGGCCGCACTCGGCGACGCGCAGCGGGCGGCCCCCTGACGTGCCCGGCATGGAGAGCTGCCCTCGACGGATGGACGCTGCTGCGGAGTTCGGCGTCGAGACCCCGGGGCGGAGAGGTCGAGCTCTCCGCGGCCGGCCCGGCGGCCGACGATCTGCTCGGCGCGGGCTTCGCGAACGCGAACCGCACTGGCACCTGGACCGCATGGCCGTCGGCGAGTCCATGGACGTCGGTGCCACGTCGTCCTCGCTGGAGCCATGGACGCCGATCCCGACCAGCCCTTCCGCCGCATCGACCACGTGCTCGTGCGGTGCGGGAACAGCCGTCCCACGCTGCTCGCCCGCTCGTGCCGGCGCTTGCTCGACTGCGGGTACGCGATCGTCAGCGACCATGCCGGGCTGGTCGTCGACTACGTGCCTGCTCCGGCGCCGGGCTGAGCCCGTGCCGGCGGCAGCGGCCGTCGACCGTGCGGTCCATGTCCATCCGTTCGGTCCGAACCCTTCTGATCGCGACGCGTGCGTGCCAGCGTGGTCTGCACCACATCGAGATTCCGGGGCATCGAAAGCCCTGACGGAAACCGCGTGAAGAGCGTCGCCGACGCACGGCGTCGCTGACGCGGGGCCCACGTGATCGGAGGATCACCGATGAATATGTCACCGTCCAGACCCACCGACCCCCGCGATCCCGGCCGCGCCGCGCCCAGCACCGGGGAGGCTCGCCGGCCACGTCATCCCGAGCCCCGGTCCCCGGTGCGACTGGCCGCACTGCTGTACGGGATCATCTTCCTCCTCGTCGGCATCGCAGGATTCATCCCCGGCGTGACCAGCGACGTGGGCTCCATGCAGCTGGGCGGCCACCACTCCGAGGCGATGCTGCTGGGCATCTTCCAGGTATCGGTGCTGCACAACGTCGTCCACCTGCTCTACGGCATCGCCGGGCTCGCCCTGTCACGCATCGCCGGCACGGCGCGCATGTATCTGCTGATCGGCGGGATTCTCTACGCCGTGCTGTGGATCTACGGGCTCGTCATCGACAAAGAGTCCATGGCGAACTTCGTACCGCTGAACACCGCCGACGACTGGTTGCACTTCGCCCTGGCGCTGACCATGGTCGGGCTGTCCTTCCTCCCCCGGCACGCCGAGCCCACCGCCGCGGAGGCCGCCCGAGGCTGAACACCCCTCTGTGCGTCGAGCCGCCAAGCACCACCATCACTCGCTTCGCCGACGATGCATCATGCGAATCGCCCTCGGCGCGAACCGGACCCACACCGCCACGCACGATCGAAGGAGAGACATGTTCTTCCACAAGCAGGAACTGCAGTTCACCTCCACCCCCGACAACCCCAGCCGGACCGGGAGGTGAGGATGGCGCGGAGCTCGCTCTGCTTTCTCGGAGGAGAGGGCGGAGCGAGCTCCGCACCTGGGCTCGCGGTTTCGGCCCGTACCCCGCGGCGCCTGGTCTCGCGACGGCGCTCATCGTCTCGTACAGGAAGGCAGGCGTACCCTTCCGAACGTCCGCGGACCTCTGGACCGGGGAGAGTGGAAGCCTTCATGACACTTCGCAAGCATCAGAACGCCGAGATGTTCCCGCGCAGGTGCGAGGTCCGTCGATGCACGGCGCCACCGCAGACGTGGTACTCCGCCGGGAGCTTCGAGTACGAGATATGCGGCAGGCATGAACTCGAGCTGCGTGCCGGCGAACCCTACTCGGTCGACGAGGGAGAGATCCTGGTGGGTCAGGACGCCACCGGCGAGCTCCTCGCTGTCGAGGTGGATCGGACGGCGGGCAGCGTTCTGCTGCACCTCGGCCGGTTCGGTGCGGTGAACCAGGTGGTGCGCCTCGACATGCCGTCGGGGCTGCGCTCCGCCCTCGATGCTCTGGGAGCCGACGAGAGCGCCCTCTCCGACCGCTATCGCGACGACCGCTGAGTCACGTCTTCGAGGGCAGGGCGGCCGAGGAGCACACCGCCGTCAATCGGCCGAGAGCTGCTCCTCGAGGAAGAAGATGTCCACCTGCATGGCCAGGTCCTTCAGCGGCGCATCGTCATGGGAGCGGTGCTGCAACGGCTGCACGGTCTTCTCACGAACGGCGAGGTTGAGCACCTGGGCGAACAGGGCGCGGCCCGCGAAGGCCGGATCCGTTGCGGCACGCAGGAGCCCCTGCTCGGCGAAGCTCGTGAAGCAGTCCTCCAGGATGTGCTCGTGCACCTTCCGCAGCCTGGCCATCCGGTAGCGACCGGGGTGGTCCTCGCTGACGGATTCCGCGTCCAGCGTGGCGAGCAGACGAATGGGAAGAGCAGCGGGGTGCCAGAGCTCGACCAGCCCCTGCAGCAGCGCACGCCGGCTCGCGCGCAGCTCCGGAGCGCGGTCGAGTGCGTTCTGGGCGTGCTCCTCGAGCCGGTCGATCACGCCGTCGAGCAGCGCCGTCTTGCTGTCGAAATGGTGCAGCATCCCGGAGTGGGAGATGCCGATGTGCTTCGAGATCTCGCGCAGGCTGGAGCCGTGATAGCCGTGGTCCGCGAACATCTCCGCTGCACCGTCGATGATCTCCTCGCGGCGTCCTCGAGCACCAGTGCGGATCTCGGGGGATTCCTCACCTGCCGGTCTCGCCGACGTCGTGGCGCCCGACCCTTTCGCGATGGGCGGCGGGGCCTCGGGACTGTCGACCGTGGATCCTTGTGCAGACATCGTTCTCCTCATCTGTGGTCCCGCGGGGCCGAGGCGGCAGCCGACGACCTGGCTGCAGGCGCCGACCGCGATCGATGTCCTGACGCCGTGATGGCAGAGTACTGCATATCCGCCCGGATGCAGCTCGTTCTCCACGATCACCTGCACGGAAGCTCGCGACTCCCGGAGTCGATGACCGGTTGCGCCCACTCGCCGTCCACGCCGGTCCTCCCAGGTCCGGTCCGACCCGGTCACGATCCGATCGGTCCGTGTCCTTCTCAGCGACCGAGTGCATGCGTAGCGTGCGAGACAGCGCACGACTCCGAGAGACCCGCCGGAGGTCGGGCCGACCGGTTCCCTACCGCCCCCTCTGCCTCACCACCGATGTCGACGCGCTGAGGACCAGCGGGCACCGCTCGGGGGCGATGCTGCAGGGCCTGTACCAGATCTCGCGCGTCCGCAACGCCCCGCCCCTGCCCGACACGATCACCCGACACCGACAGGAGTCAGCACGATGACCGAGAACCAGCACGAGCACATCGACCCGAACCCGGCCCGCCCCTCCCAGGCGGAGGGCGAGGCGCAGGAGGAGGAGAAGCCCTCGAGCGGCGCCGACGAGGAAGCCGACGCCGCCCAGTCCGGCACCGAGCCCGACGATCCGAGCTCCCGCCGCCCCTCCCAGGCCGAGGGCGAGCCGAACCGCTGAGGAGAGGAGGACCCATGGGCATCGGCATCCCGCACCGGCCCCCACCGCTGCGTCCCCCGGGGGCCGCGAAGGGCCCGAAGTTCGCCGCGCTCCAGCTCGGCGCCAGAGCCCTCCAGTCGTCCCCGGGCCTGGACCCCGACGCGGCCTGGGAGCGGCGGCAGCAGCTGCTCGACCGAGCGCATCCTCAACGCGGCGTCGACGCCCTCGCGTCCGAGTTCTCCGGCACGACCCCGATCCCCGGGGTGCGGGAGGCCGCGCCCGGGCACGGTCGCGACGAGGCACCGGGCGCGTCACCGGCTCCCCGGCCCGATCGGGACGGCTGACGCCGGCGCGATCCCCGCCACGCCGATGCCCCTCACGACCGGAGGCTGCCCGCCGTCTCCGCCGACTGCGCACCCCGGTGGCGCAGCGACAGCGCGCCGCCGACCGCGAGGGTGACGAGCACGCCCAGCAGCGGGTACCACTGCCAGGCCACCCACACCTCGCCGATCACGTACTTCTCCATCACGAAGAAGAACGCATTGACCGCGACGGCGAGCACGAAGGCGATGTTCGCGTCGCCCGCCCGAGCCCGCCCGTTCACGATCCCGAGCACGAAGGCGCCCAGCAGCCCGCCGTACGTGATGCCGGCGACGCCGAGGGCGAGCACCACGATGCTGCCCTCGTCGGAGCGGAAGATCGTGGCCGGGGCGATGAAAGCCAGGCCCCAGCAGATCGTGGCCCAGCGGCCGATCCGCAGGCCCTCCGCGTCGCTGAGCGGGGTGCGACGCAGCTTCGCGACCACGTCGGTGACGGTCGAGGAGCTCAGCGCGGACAGCGAGGAGGACAGGGTCGACATCGCGGCGGCGAGGATCCCCGCCAGCAGCAGCCCGGACAGTCCCGTGGGCATCTCCTCGACGATGAACAGGGGGAAGATCTCGTCGTCGCGGGTCAGGCCCAGCTCCGCCGGGGCGGCGGCGCCGTACCAGCCCCACAGCGCGAGCCCCACCAGCAGGAAGACCCCGAACTGCACGGTGACGATCACGCCGGAGACGATGATCGCCTTCTGCGCCTCGACCTTCGAGCGGCAGGCGAGCAGGCGCTGGACGACCAGCTGGTCGGAGCCGTGGGAGGCCATCGCGAACACCGCGCCGCCGAGCACGGAGACCAGGAAGGTGTCGTCGCCGCTGAGCGGGCTGCCGGACCATACGAGGACCTGGGTCTTGCCGGCCTCGGCCGCCGCGCCCAGCCAGCCGGCGCCGATCGAGGAGACGACGACCGCGATCGCGATCAGGCCGCCGACCATGTAGAGCAGCATCTGCACCACGTCCACCCACACCACTGCCGTGATGCCGCCGATGAAGGTGTAGAGGATCGTGACCACGGAGAGGATCACCGTGATCGCGAAGTACGAGAGGTCCACGCCCAGCCCGTCGAGGATCACCTTCAGCGGGATCGCCGCGGCGAGCACCCGGATCCCGTCGGCCATCAGACGGGTGATCAGGAAGGTGACCCCCGCGGTGGTCTGGGTGCTCGTCCCGAACCGCTTGCCCAGGTAGGCGTAAGCGGTGAGCATCTCACCGTCGTAGTAGCGGGGCAGCATGAAGAAGGCGACCACGACCCTGCCCAGGATGTAGCCGAGCCCGAGCTGCAGGTACGAGAGGTTGCCCAGGTAGCTCATCACCGGGATCCCGATGACGGTCAGGGCGCTGGTCTCGGTGGCGACGACGGACAGGCAGACCGCCCACCACGGCAGGTCCCTCCCTCCCAGGAAGTAGTCCTTCAGCCCGGTCTGCCTGCCGCTGAGCTTCAGGCCTAGCCAGGCGGTGGCGACCAGATAGGCCGCGATCACCAGCAGGTCAATCGTCTGCATGTCCGCTCTCCTTCGAGGTCCGCTGTCGACGGCGGCCCCGTGACGGCCGGAGCGTCGGCGGACGATCCGTCGGCGCGAACGACGCGGGGCACGGCCGTCTATTGGTTCACACCCGGGCCGACGGGGCAACCCCGGGACGATGCCGGGTCCGCAGCCCCCGACGGCCGAGCGCCCGGCTCCCGTCCGACGGGCACCCGGCCTCACGCGGCGGGGCACCCCTGCTCTCCTGAGCTCGCCGTCCTCGACATCACCGCCGACGGACTCGTCCGCACCCGCCCCCGACGTCACCGAGGACGAGGCCCGTGAGGTCACCGAGCCGGAGTCCATCGTCCGCGTCGCCGGCTGAGGGCGGCCGCGCGCCCGGACCGGTCCTGCGCACGGGCCCGACCGACGGGGCCGGACGCGCGTCAGCCCTCCACGCGGGACTCACCGCCGCCGGTCTCCCCACCGCCGTCGCCGGACGGCGGGGAGTCGCTGGGCGGCTTGGTCGGGAGCGGTATCAGCACTCCCGGCCCTGGTGACGCGGGGGGCAGCATGGGCCCGGGCCTGGTCCCCGACTGCGGCGGCATCGGCCTGATGATGATCTGCCCGCTGCTGCCCCCGGAGCCGTCCTGGACGGGAGTGCCCTCCGTCGAGGTGCCGCCGCCGGGCCCTCCGGCGGCGCCCTCGCCGACCACGATCCCGGGGTCCATGTCCCCGGGCGGGAGGGTGGGCCGGGGCAGGCCCGGAAGCGGGACCTGCGCGGGGCGATCCGGCGGGGTGGGGCGGGTCGCCGGATCCTTCTCCGGGTCGTCCGTCGTGCCGCCGCCCGTCGGGGAGCCGCCCGCCGGGGTCTCACCGCCCGAGGGGTCACCGTCCGAGGGCGTGCCCGTCGAGGGTCCGTCCGTCGCCGGGGTGCCCGTCGGGGTGCCGTCGGGCATCGTCCCGCCGGCCGCGCCGTCCTCGACGGCGCCGGGAGCAGTGGGAGATCCGGGCGCCGCGCCCTCCTCGGTCGCGCCGCCTCCCGGGGCCTGCGTCGCGGACGGGGCGCCGGTCTCCTGGCCCGCACCGATCGGCGCGAGACCGGTCGGCGAGTCGGGCAGGGCGGGGTCCTCGTCGGCGGTGCCGCTCGCGGTCGTCGTAGTGCCCGCCCGACCCTCGCCGACCGCAGGGACCTGCACCGGGGCGGTGGTGCCGTCGGCCGTGGCGGGCGTTGCCCCCGCCGTTCCCGTGCCACCCTGGGAGGACGGGGAGGCGGTCGTCGCGCCATCGTCCTGCGCCCGGTCGGCCGCGGACCCCTCGCCGTCCTCGGGCTCGTCCTCGTCGGTCCAGGTCGCCGCGGTGCCCAGCACCGGGCCGCTCACGTTCGAGGAGTCCAGCAGCACCATGCCGCCGACGACCACGGCGGCGATCGCCCCAGCGGTCACGAGCGCCCCCGCGTGGGCGGAGACCGCGGACCGGACAGCGCCGAGACCGCCTCCCCCGGCCCCGACCGGCTCGAGGGCGCGCAGCGCGGTGCTCGGTGCGGTGGCCCCGTCGGCCGCGGGGCCGACGGCGGCCACGTCGGAGGTGAGGTGCTCGAGCAGCAGCGGCGAGCCGAGCACCACCGGCAGCAGCACCGAGCGCATCTGCACGGTGAGGCCGCGCAGCTCCTCGCGCGCGGCGGCGCAGCGCGGGCAGGCCGCGAGATGCCGTTCGACGTCCGCGGCCCGGGCGGGCGTGAGGCGGCCGCGCTCGAGGTCGTCGAGATCCCGGGCGGTGCTGCGGCAGAGCGGGGACGCGTGGGCGGTGTCGAGATGGGCCTCGAGCCAGGCGGCGCGCAGCCCCTCGCGCGCCCGGCGCGAGAGCTGCGAGATGGCGTTCGGGCTGCGGCCCAGCTGCGGGGCGAGGGCCCGGGGCGTCTCCCCCTCGACCTCGGTCAGCCACAGGATCCGCTGCCACGTCTCGGGCAGGCGGGCGAAGGCGGTGCGGACCAGCTGGCGGTTCAGCAGCTCGTCCATGCCGTCGGAGGAGACGAGGCGGCCCGGCGCGGCGCGCTCGAGGTCCTCGACCGCGTCCTCGTGGGCGCGGCGGCCGCGGTCCACGGCCTCGTTGCGCACCACCCGCATGAGATAGGGCGCGAAGCCGTGGCGCGGGCCCGCTCCTCGCAGGATCGACTTGAGGATCTTCAAGAACGCCTCCTGCGCGACGTCGTCGGGGTCGTGATGACCGGGGAGGCTCCGCGCCAGGCGCAGCGCCTCGTGATGATGGCGGTGGTACAGCTCCGCATAGGCGCCCGTGTCGCCTGCGCGCACGGCGTCGAGCAGGGCGTCCTCGGAGAGCGCCTCGGAGGCGCCGCCGCGGCGGCGAGGACCCGGCTCCGACTCCGAATCCGTCATCATTCGGCCATTCCCTTCTCGGAGCCGCGACGTGCGGCTCCACCGGTGACGTCGCCGACGGCCCTCAGGAGAACCACGGGCGACTTGCCCCAGTATGTCCTCTTTGCGCAGAAGGTCACCAGTGGGTCACGAATCCGGCGACGCGCGTCACGAAGCGCACGCCGGCGCGTGGAACGGTCAGGGCGCCCACCGGGGGCCGCCCGGCCCTGAACCTGCGGAGAGTCATGAGCAACATCGAGCTGACGGATGTCGACGGGGACGCCCTGACGATCTACATCCGCGACGAGTCGACGTGGATCACGTGCACCAGCGGCGCCGAGGAGGTGACCGTCGGCCCCTTCCCCACCCATGTGGTGCGGTCCGTCGTGGACCGCGGCTTCGAGGTCGAGGGCGGGACCCTCTCCGCCCTGGTCAGGCGCACCTCGCAGGCGGGCACCCGCCTGACCGACGAGATGCGCGAGAGGGCCTGGGAGGTCTTCGCCCGGGAGAGCGGCCTGCCGGGCGAGGCGGACCCCGCGGCCCGCGAGGCGCTGGACCGGGCGCTCGAGGCCGCGCTCGCACCGCCGGTCCGCACCCCGGCGGCGGAGACGCTGGTCGGCGACCTGCGCCGCGCCGCCGTCACGATCACGGACGTCGAGGGCCTCGCCGATCATCTGGTGGCGAGCGGCTACCGCAAGGGCGCCGCCTCCTGACGGGCGAGGCCGCACCGGTGCGTCGACCCGGCCTCTGGATGGGGATCCGCCGGGATCGACGGGAAGGGCCGGCCGGGCCGCCACAAGGGCCCGGCCGGCCCGCTCCTCGCGCCGCGTATCCTGCAGGGATGCCGCTGCCCCGAGACCTCGTCCGCTCCCTGCCCAAGGTCGTCCTGCACGACCACCTCGACGGCGGGCTGCGCCCCGCGACCGTGATCGACCTGTGCCGGGAGCTGGGGATCGACCCGCCGGGTGCGGACGCCCAGCAGGTCACCGAGCAGCAGGTCGCCGACTGGTTCCACGACGCCGCGGACTCGGGCTCGCTGCCCGAGTACCTCTCGACCTTCGAGCGCACCGTCGCGCTCATGCAGTCCGCGGCGCACCTGCGCCGGATCGCGCGCGAGTTCGTGGAGGACATGGCGGCCGACGGGGTCACGTACGCGGAGACCCGCTGGGCGCCGCACCAGCACACGGACGGCGGGCTGTCCCTCGAGGAGGCGGTCCAGGCCGTGCAGGACGGGCTCGACGAGGGCGTCGCGGCGGTCGAATCCCGCGGCGGCCGGATCGTGGTCGGCCAGCTGCTGTGCTACCTGCGCCATCTCGAGCCGGGCGACGACCTGGTGGAGATCGCGCTCGCGCGGCGGGCCGACGGCCCGCGACCCGGGGCGCCCGTCGGCTCCGCGGGAGTGGTGGGGCTGGACCTCGCCGGTCCCGAGGCCGGCTTCCCCGCCTCCCGCTTCGGTGCGCAGTTCGCCCGCGCCCGGGCCGAGGGGCTGCGCGTCACCCTCCACGCCGGGGAGGGCGACGGCCCCGCCTCGATCGCCGACGCGCTGGAGACCGGCGCCGAGCGGCTCGGCCACGGGGTGCGCCTGGTCGAGGACCTCGATGCCGACGGCGGCGACGCCCGCGGCCCGGTCGCCGAGCGCGTGCACCGGGAGCAGATCTGCCTGGAGGTGTGCCCCAGCTCGAACCTGCAGACCGGGATCGCCCGGACGATCGCGGAGCATCCCGTCGGCCGCCTCCACGCGGCCGGCTTCGCGCTCGCGCTCAGCAGCGACAACCGGCTGATGAGCCGCACCGGCACCACCCGCGAGACGGCACTGGTCGCGGAGGCGCTGGACTGGGGCGTCGACGAGCTCGAGCAGGTCGCGCTCACCGCGCTCGACAGCGGCTTCGCCCCGGCGGCTCAGCGGGAGGCGCTGCGCGAGGAGGTCCTGCGCCCGGCCTACGCGGCGGCGCGACGAGCGGGCTGACCGGACCGCATCAGTCCGCGACGACCTCGCGCAGGATCTCCAGATAGGTGCGTGCGAGCTCGTCGTCATCGGCGTGCTCGCTCACCCAGTCCCGCCCGCTCGCCCGCACCGCGGTGCGGGAGCGGTCCGCGGCAAGTCCGCGCCACAGCTCCACCAACGCCGCCACGTCCTCGGGCGGCAGGACGTCCCCGGCCCCGGAATCGCGGACGATGTCCGCAGCCTCCCCCTCCAGAAGCGCGGTGACATGGCGGCCGGTCGCGAGGATCTCGTACAGCTTCGAGGGGACGGTCCAGGCGAACGGCGCCCACGACCGCAGCGACACCACGACCGAGTCCGCCCAGGCGTACTGCGCGCCGACCTCGCGGTGCGGGATCCGAGGCAGCACCTCGACCGGAGCCTCCAGCTCTCGTGCGAGTGCTGCGAGTGCGGGAGCGGCCACCCCGTGCCCTACCAGACGCACTCTCAGCGAAACCCCCTCGCGTGCGAGCACCGCCGCCGCCCGGACCACGGTCTCGAGCCCCTGGGAGCGGCCCATGTTCCCCAGGTACAGGCAGCGCAGCTCGGCGTGGTCGCCGGGTGGATGGTCCCGCTGGGCCCGGACGCGCGAGAGCTCGGTGCCGTTGCGGACCACGTGGACAGTCGGGACCCCGCGCTCGCGCAGCACCTCAGCGAAGCGGGAGGTGGTGGTGACCACGGCATACGCCTCGGTCTGCCAGTCGGTGACCTGACGGTGCACTACCCGCTTGGCGAGCGCCACGACGCTGCTGCGCAGACGACCGAGGGAGAGGACGTGGGCCGCTCCCTCGCGCCGTCCGGGCCGCTCTCCGGCGTCGCCGGCGGCGCGGACAGCGGCCACGACCGCCCCGGGCACGACCCGCGCGGCACCGCCGACCTGCGTGACCAGGTCCGGCCAGGCGTCGCGCATCTCCACCACCAGCGGCACGCCCCACCGTGCGGACAGCAGTCTCCCGACGAGGAGGGTGGGGATCGCGGGGGCGGTCGCGACGATGACCTCCGGCCGGTCCTCCGGGCGGCCGAAGCGTCGACGCAGACGGCACAGGGCATCGAGGGCGGCGACCAGGTGGTCCGCGGTGCGGGTCCCGATGTCGCCTCGATGCGGCAGGTAGGCGGTGCGCAGCACGGTCTCGCCGTGCGCGCCGTGCTCCGCTGCGCCGACCCGGTGGTCACGCCGCTGCTCGACCGTCGGGCGACCGGAGGGATAGTGCGGGACGGGGGCGGCGACCGTGACGCGATGACCCGCCGCGATGAAGCGGCTGACCAGCGCCGACCAGCGGCGCTGGGGAGCCCCGTACTCGGGGGCGTAGTAATGGGTCAGGACCAGGATCCTCATCCCGCTCCTGCACCTCGGAGCTCTCCGCGCACAGCCACGACCATGGAGTCTACTCATCGTTCGGGCAGCCTCTGCATCAGCACCCCGTCGGGCGCCCGGCTCAGCCCGTTCGTCCCGCCGAGACCGACTCAGCCCGCGACCGGATCGACCCGCTTGCCGGGAGCTCCGGGGCGGGTGACCAGCGCGGAGGCCCCGCCCGGGGCCGTGCCCGCGGCGCGGTAGCGGTCCATCCAGTCCGCGGCGAAGCCGTCTGCGTCGGCCGTGGGGACCAGCGCCCAGACGCTCCCGCCGAACCCGGCGCCGAAGGAGGAGGCGGCCCGGGCGCCGAGCGCGTTCGCGTGCCGGACCAGTGCGATCGTCTCGGGGACCTGGTTCCCGAGGTGCGTCTCGGCGAGGCGCTGGGAGACGTCGACCGCGGCCGCGAAGGCGTCGAGGTCGCCGCTGCGCAGGGCGCGATGGGCGCGGGGCACGAGCACCGCGGACTCGAGCAGGAACTGGTCCAGCCGGTCCCGCTCGGCGCCCTCGGCGGCGAGGCGGCGCAGCGGCTCCCAGCGGGTCTCGTCCTCGGCGAGCGGAGCGGCGAGGTCCTCCCCCACCAGGGAGCGCAGCGCCCCCTGCAGCGAGTCGTCGGCCCGGCCGGTCTCCCGGTTCCAGCGCGCGAGGATCTGCCCGAGCAGGGCGGGGCCGCGGTTGTAGGAGGCCTGGGCGGCGCCCGTCTTCTCCGCGAGCACACCGGAGACGGCGACGACGAAGGACCAGCCCTCCGGCAGGGCGACCTGGTCGAGGAGCCGCATCGGCTCGAACTCGGCGTAGGAGATCATGCCGTCGTGGCCTGCGAGCATGCCGGTGTGGTCCAGCGAGCCGCCGCTGGTGCCGACGCCGGGCCGTCCGGCGAGGGCCCCGAAGGTCTTCCCGTTCTCGATCGAGGCGGCGTAGCCGGCCAGCGCCACCCGGTCGGGGATCTGGGAGGTCCAGGCCTCGGTGGCGGGCAGGTCCGCGAGGTCGGCGAGCGCGAGCGCGGTGCCGGTCAGCAGCGCGGAGGAGCTGGACATGCCGGAGGCGGGCGGGAGGTCCGAGGTGATCGTGAGCTGCGCGGCGGGCAGCGGGCCGAAGTTCGCCCCCAGCCGCTCGATGACGGTGTGGACGTAGCGGCCCCAATGCCCGGGAGGAAGGTCCGGAGCGGTGCCGGCGGCGAGGCGGAGCGTGCCCGGGTAGGCGTCGGTGCTCGCCTGGAGGGTTCCCGTCGGCCCGTCGATCCGCTCGGCGTGCACGGTGACGCCGCGGTCCACGGCGCAGACCAGCACGCGGCCGCCGCCGTAGTCGGTGTGCTTGCCGAGCACCTCGATGCGGCCGGGCATGGTCCAGCGCGCCGTTGCGCTCACAGGGCGACCTCGACGCCGGCCAGGCGGCGCTCGACCTCGTCGATGTCGTCGCGGCGCGAGAGGTCCAGGACCCCGCCCGCGAAGGGCAGCACGCGCACGTCCGGCAGGGCGCGGACGGCGTCGACGATCTCGAGCTCCCCGCGCTCGGACGGCTCGATCGAGGCGCAGGCCTCGAAGATCTCCGGCTGGAAGGCGAAGGCGTTCATGCTGACCAGGGCGTCGGGGCCGGCGGCGGCGAGCTGTTCGGCCGTCGGCTTCTCGAGGATCCGCCGCAGCGCGCCGTCCTCGTGCTCGACGATCGCGAAGGCCGCGACCCGGTCGGCGGCGATGTTGGAGTGCTCCACGAGTGCGGTCCGCTCGAAGCCGAGCAGGGTGGTGCGCTCCTGCTCGAGCAGGGCCGCGATCCCCTCGCGGGGGTAGAGGTTGTCGCCGTTGACCATCACGAACGGCCGCTCATCCACGGCGTCGCGTGCGGAGGCGACGGCGTCGGCGGTGCCCTGCGGCTCGGCCTGGACGGCGAAGCCGATCTCGAGCCGGCGCGGCGCGAGCTGCCGGGCGTGGCGGGCGAACTCCTCGTGCTCCGGGGCGACCACCAGCACGGCGCGACGGATGCCGGCGTCGGCCAGGGCCGAGAGGGAGTAGTCGATCAGGCGGTGGGAGCCGATGGGCATCAGGGCCTTGTGGCCGGAGGCGGCGGCCGCGGCCTGCTCCGGGGTGAGGGCGCCGGCGCCCTCCTTGCGCATGCGGGAGCCGAGGCCCCGGGCCAGGACCACTGCGGTGTCGATCATCGTCATGCCCCCAGACGGTAGTGCTCGGCGACGGTGCGGGAGAGCAGCTGGGCCTCCTCGGCGGTCTCCGCCTCGGAGAACACGCGGATCACGGGCTCGGTGCCGGAGAAGCGGATGGTGAGCCAGGAGCCGTCCGCGAAGTACACCTTGCCGCCGTCGGTCCAGGAGATCCGCTCGATCTCGCGACCGAAGGCGGGCAGCTCGTGGTCCTCGAAGATCCGCCGCTGCAGCTCCTCGCGCCGCTCGGGGGTGTACTCGTAGGCGGCCTCCTCCATCACGAGGGAGCCGTAGCGCCGGGCGATGTCCGCGCAGATCTCCGAGAGCGGCTTGCCGGCGCGGGCGACCATCTCCACCAGCAGCCCGGCGGCCTGGATGCCGTCCTTTCCGGGGATGTGGCCGCGCACGGTGAGGCCGCCGGAGGACTCCCCGCCGATCACGGCGTCGGTCTCGGCCATCTTCGCGCTGATCCACTTGAAGCCGACGGGCACCTCGTGGCACTCCTGAACGTGCGCCTCGGCGACCCGGTCCAGCAGGTGGGTGGTGGACATGTTCCGCACGACGGGGCCGGTCCAGCCCTTCCCGGTCAGCAGGTACTCGTACAGCAGCACCAGCACCTGGTTCGGGCTGATGTAGGCGCCGGTGTCGTCGATGATGCCGAGCCGGTCGGCGTCGCCGTCGGTGGCGATGCCGAGGTCGGCGCCGCGCTCGAGCACGGCCTGGCGCAGCGGGGACATCGACCCCTCCGCCGGGGAGGGCATGCGCCCGCCGAACAGCGGATCGTGCCGGGCGTTGATGACCTCGACCTCGCAGCGGGCGCTGATCAGCACCGTCTGCAGGGAGGTCTGGGAGACGCCGAACATCGGGTCGAGCACGATCTTCAGGTGCGCGTGGCGGATCACCTCGAGGTCGAGCTGCTCGATGATCGCGTCGAGATACCAGTTGATCGAGGACTGCCGGGTGACGAGCTGCGAGTCGCGCACCTCGTGCGGGGGCAGGGCTCGGACGTCCGCGGGGTCGAGGGTCGCGGTGTGGGCGGCGAGCTCGTCGGTGACCTCGAGCTCGGCGTCGCGCCCGCCCTCGGTGAAGATCTTCAGCCCGTTGTAGAGGGCGGGGTTGTGGGAGGCGGTGACGGCGATGCCGTAGGCCGCGCCGGTCTGGCGCACGGTCCACATGCACATCGGCGTGGGCACGGGACGGGTGATCACGCGGACGGGCACGCCGTTGCCGGCGAGCACCTCGATCGCCCACCATGCGGCGACGTCGGAGAGGAAGCGGCGGTCGTAGCTGATCACGAGCCCGCGGTCGACGACGCCCTCGGCGTGCATCCGATCGGCGAGGCCCTGCGCGAGCAGGCGCACGTTCTCGCGGGTGAACTCGTCGCCGATGATGGCCCGCCAGCCGCCGGTGCCGAAGCTGATCATGGTGGTTCCTCCTCGAAGCCCCAAACGTTCACGTTGCGAACAAACTAGGGCCGGGCGGCCGACGTGTCAACCGCGGGAGCCGGGCGGGCCGCCCGACGGACGGGTCGCGCACCGGCTTGGCCGCACGTCGGCCGCCCGCCTTCTGTACCGCCACGACTCATGTGGGAGCCCGGATGGGTCGTCAGGGCAGCAGAACCTGCTGCGGACCCCGCGCGACGGGTGGTCAGCGGGAGGCGCCGGCGGGGAGGATCGGGGCGAGGAGCGGGTCCGCGAGCACGCGCTCGAGGGCCATGTCGGCGCCGCCGATCGCCGCCGCGTCGAGGCCGAGCGCGGAGGCGCTCACCTCCACCCGTCCGTCCGGGGTGAGCAGCCGCGCGTCCAGCGCCTCCTGCACCGGCTGCACGAGCACGTCGGCGAAGGCGCCGAAGAAGCCGCCCAGCACGATGGCCTGCGGGTTCAGCACGTCCACGAGCACCCCGGCCCCGCGCGCGAGATCGCCCGGCAGGGCCCGGAAGCGCTGCACGAGGCGCTCGTCCCCGGCGTCGAGCAGGTCACGGAGCCGGCGGAGCCGCTCCTGCAGGGGCAGGTGGCCCGACCGCGCGGGATCATCGGGGTCCAGCACGGCCAGCACGGTGTCGAAGCCGACGAGGGTCTCCCAGCAGCCGCGCCGCCCGCAGCGGCATGCCGCCCCGGCCGGGTCCAGGCCGATGTGCCCCACCTCGCCGGAGAACCCGGACCAGCCGCGGATCAGTCGTCCATCGGCGATGATGCCGGCGCCCACGCCGATATCGCCGGTCAGATAGACGAGGTCGGTGATCCCCTGCCGGGCCAGGCGCGGTGCCTCGGCGAGCGCGGAGAGCTTGGCGTCGTTCTCGATCGAGAGCGGCGGCATGTCCGGGCCGAGGCGCCTCTCGAGCTCCTCGCCGAGGGGGACGCCGGACCAGCCGAGGTTGGAGGCGAAGCGTACGCCGGCGCCCGCGTAGTCCACGGGACCGGGCGGGGAGATGGTGGCCCCGGCGACCCAGAGACCCTGCGCGGCGGCGGCCTCGAGCGTCTCGCGCAGCTGCTGCGCGACGAGGTCCAGGACGGGGGCGACCGGATGGGAGCGGCCGTCCTGGCCGTCCACCACGGGCGTCGGCACGGAGGAGCGGAAGCGCACCTGGCCGCCGAGGTCCTGCAGGGTCACCGCGAGATGGTCGACGTTGAGCTCGAGGCCGATGCCGGCGACGTGGCCGGGGTCGATGCGCACCTCGGTGCCGGGCCGTCCCACGGTGCCGCGCCGCTCGACCCGCCCCTCCTGGACCAGTCCGCGCTCGGCGAGGTCACCGATCAGCGAGGTCACCGAGGCCTTGGACAGTCCGGTCTCCTGGGCGAGGGTGGCGCGGGAGCGGCCGCCGTGGGAGTGGAGGTGGCGCAGCAGCAGGCTCAGGTTCGCCGAGCGCATCGCGGCGTGTCCCACCGGGGCGGCGCGACCGGCCGAGGCGGTGCGCAGGACGTCGGCGGGGTCGCC